>NZ_FNPJ01000139.1 GCF_900107265.1 Nitrosomonas sp. Nm33
CGATTGGTGCCCTGATTGGAAAGTTACTGGTAACCATCGGCCTGTTTGAAGCCAACATCAATGCTGATGTGTTTCATGGATGGGCGATGCAGGACTTGTTGCCTAAATTGCCACTACATTCCATCGTTGTGATGGACAATGCCACCTTCCATAAGAGACAAGACACACGGGATGCCATACATAACGCCGGGCATACCCTTGAATACCTTCCCGCTTATTCTCCTGATCTCAATCCCATCGAACACAAATGGGCACAGGCCAAGGCGCTCCGTAGACAACAAAACCAAACCGTCGATACGCTCTTCAAATCCTATGCATTCTGAATCATTCTTAACTGGTTAGGCTATATATCCTCCATTCCATGTCTATATTTTATGAAACTTTGGACTCCATAAAACTCAGCATACCTCAGTCAAAGTATGGATAGCAGGAGCCAGGCGCGGCGTCACGGTGGCGATCAAAAAGAAGCTCAAGCGGCGCAGTGCGGTGGAGCCCGTGATCGGACATATGAAAAACGATGGGCGTCTGGGGAGAAACTTTTTGAAAGGCACAGCAGGCGATGCTATGAATGCCTTACTGTGCGGTGCTGGCTATAACTTGCGCAAGATTCTGCGCCAACTGGCGCTTTTGTGTACTCGTTTGGGAATCAATATTAATCGGCTATTGATTGGCAATATGCCTAACCTACAACTTAGTAGTTGAGAAAAAGGGTTTTTCAGGGACGACTAACTAGGTTACTGAGTTTATATTCTTTCTCCACTCGTGGTACTTAAAATGGCCTCATTTCACAGTTTGACGATCAGACTGTTCCTTGGTACATTCGGTTCTCATGAAACAGTGTGCTTATTGTTCCTATACACATGACCTTGTATAAAAGGAGCCTTTATGAGTCGCGTTCTTGTTACAGGTGTAGGTGGTGCTAAGGTTGGTGGCATTGGACAGAAGATCGTTGAAAATCTTCTGAGTGCCAACGTTCCGGTTCGGGCGATGTTCTGGAAGAGAGACCCACTGGCAGATGAACTGGAAAAAAAAGGTGCTCAGATTGTCGAAGGTGACCTCACTAATCTGACTGATGTTCATCGTGCGATTGAAGGATGCGATTATATATATTTTGGTATGTCTGTTTCGGCCTCAATATCTTGAGGCGACAGCGAACACGGCGGCGGTCGCCCTTCATCACAAAATCAAAGCATTTGTAAACATATCCCAAATGACTGTGTCTCAAATGTCGATTTATGAAACGACTTCAAGTCCTCAGCAAAAACAACACTGGCTGTGCGAACAAATCCTGAAATGGTCCGGACTGCCTGTCGTTACAGTGAGGTGAACTGTGTTTCTGGAAAACCCTTTGTTCTTTGATCTTGCCAGGGTGGGACTAAAGAAAGGCGAGTTGCGGCTTCCATTTGGGAAAGCCAAGAGCTCACCGATTGCATCTTCTGATGTCGCCCGCGCGATGAGCACGATTTTAATGAATCCCGAAAAGCACATTGGAAAAATTTATGAACTAACCGGTGCGCACTCAGAGAACATGATGGAGCTCGCGCAGGAATATTCAGAAGCACTGCATCGTCCGGTGAAGTATGTGGACGTTCCGATGGAGACATGGAAAAAAGATGTCCTGAAAGAAATCGGTCTTCCACCTCATGTTGAAGCACACATCAGTTCCATGGCCGAATTGCATGCGCAAAACCGCTATGATCGTTATACTGAAGACTTCAAGCAGATCACTGGCAAAAATCCAATGTCAGTTACTGAGTGGGTGAGGGAGAATCTTCAAGTTTAAAATTCATTAAAATTTCCGACCAAATTTTTTTTACAATCTTTTAATGTTCCTCGTCCTAGACTGACCCCGTCAGTTCTCAAAGGAGGTAAACATGAAGGTGGTCGTAAAAAGTTTGGCGGTCTGAGTCTTTCGTCTACGGATAAGATCAAAATGGTCGCAAAACGTCTTATAAAAGAGAGGGGAGAGTCTGGTCTGGTCGTTGTTGTCAGCGCCATGGGAAAATGTACTGATGAACTACTGGGAAAGGTCAGAGAAATCACAAACCCTGCCGGACGCGATATGGACTTACTTCTCAGCACCGGTATGAATCAACCAAAAAACGGAAGAAGCGTTATCCGAGCAACCTAAGCTTTGGAGCGTGGTATTACTTGAAGCTCCACCTACCAGTATCAGCAGTGGGCAGGTCGGGAGAGGTAAGTCTACGCCAGGCGGTAAATGCAATTTTGTATGTTTTAAAAACAGGTTGTCAATGGCGGCAATTACCTCGCGAGTTCCCAGCTTGGAGTGCAGCTTACTATTATTTCAATTGCTGATCACGCAACGGGACATGGGAGCGTATTCATCATTTGTTGCGTTCGCGGTTGCGAGAAAAATGTGGACGCCACAAGTACAATACGGCAGGTTGTCTGAATAGACAAAGCGTCAAATGCACTGCGATTCCTGGGCAACGTGGTATTTAATGCTGGCAAGAAGGTTAATGATCGTAAACGCCTTATTCTGGTGGATGCACTGGGGTTATAGCCTAACCAGTTAAGAATGATTCAGAATGCATAGGATTTGAAGAGCGTATCGACGGTTTGGTTTTGTTGTCTACGGAGCGCCTTGGCCTGTGCCCATTTGTGTTCGATGGGATTGAGATCAGGAGAATAAGCGGGAAGGTATTCAAGGGTATGCCCGGCGTTATGTATGGCATCCCGTGTGTCTTGTCTCTTATGGAAGGTGGCATTGTCCATCACAACGATGGAATGTAGTGGCAATTTAGGCAACAAGTCCTGCATCGCCCATCCATGAAACACATCAGCATTGATGTTGGCTTCAAACAGGCCGATGGTTACCAGTAACTTTCCAATCAGGGCACCAATCG
>NZ_FNPJ01000081.1 GCF_900107265.1 Nitrosomonas sp. Nm33
TTCTGCGCCACGCCCAAACGTTTTGCTCGCTCGTACTGATAGGCATCGGGATAATCGAGAATATCCTGCCGCAATACATCAAGATCAATCTTGCGTTTGCGAAACCCTTGAGGTTTGCGATCAACATGCTTGATCCAGCGAACAACGCTTGCTATACCCACATCAAACCGCGCTGCCACCTCGGCTATCGTAAGTCCTTCTTTCTCTCGAACAGATAACACTTTACGGCGAAAATCCAATGAATATGCCATCCTTGCATTATAATCAAAATTATCTGGTTATGCTATATCAGGCTGCCAGGCAGTAACTCAACAAAGCGATTGTAGCTCACTAACCCTGGAAAATAAGGTCGCTGATACCTCAACACCTGATCCAGATAATAGGCTTTAAACGTTCGGTAACCGGACAGATGAAATCCCACCATGATTGTCATGACTTCACTTAGGCATAACTTCCCTCGCCGACGACGCCATTTCAGCGATAATTCCAACAAGCGCTGTTCCCACCGCGGCTCAAACCCTTTACAAAAATCGTCAATTGCACAAAAAATCGCTATAGTATCCATCGGAATCTGACTCCTCTAATGATGAAACTCTTTTCCAAATTCGCTTCATCATAAGGAATTCAGATTCCTTTTGCTTCTTTTCTTATGTCGAACTCACGTTAAGTATGCAAAAAATATTGCAAAAAAAGATGATTGACATTGAAATTCTTCTGTATATAGTGAAATAATAATTATGATTTGTTCCATTAGTGTTAGAGTTGGTTTTTTGCTCATCTGGAGCATTGCACAATGGTCTGTTAATCTCGTGTTTAGGTCACTAAACTCGCAACTTCCATTCATATTAAAGAAGTATTGATGTGTATCAACAAGCACATCTGGTACTAGTCAGTACGATACTACCCGGACGATTGAATTGTTGCGGATGGATATACTTTTTTTTCGATAGCTAATGGGTTGCTTCTCTGAATGTTGGACTGATAAAAGGGATGTTTATGAGATCAGATAGAGGGCGCTATAGGTTTATAAAGTATCTCCTGATAATAAGCATACCCCTTCTTCTATTGCTTTTAGTGGTACTATGGCTTCTTCTCCGTGCCCACGAAGATGCAAACACAGCGATCATGGAGTCAAACGAACGACTGTCAGTGCAGCTGGGTGAGAAAACCATCGATTATGTATTCGCTACAATACGAGGTGATGCCCTTTATCTTGCAGAACTTTCGTCGCTGCAGCAATGGCTTGATACGGGTGACCCTGCAGTATTTTCACGTCTTACTGAAGATTTGCTGGCTTTTACGCAATTTCGCCAACTCTATGACAAGGCTCGTTTCATGGATGAGCACGGTCAGGAAGTGGTGCGCATCAACTATAATGAAGGTAAACCAATAATAGCACCGCAGGAGAAACTACAAAACCAATTTGAACTGGACTTTGTGCAGAAAACGCTTGCCCTGGGTGAAAAGACTGTTTACGTATCGCCGTTTGAGCCCACTATCGAGCATGGGGTTATTGTGCATCCCATCAAACCAACGATACGGTTCAGTGTACCGGTATTTGACAGTAAGAACCAGCTACGCGGCCTCATAGTTCTTAACTATAAGGGAGACAGATTAATGAGGCACCTGCAAGCCATTTC
This sequence comes from Nitrosomonas sp. Nm33, assembly GCF_900107265.1. Lineage (GTDB taxonomy): Bacteria > Pseudomonadota > Gammaproteobacteria > Burkholderiales > Nitrosomonadaceae > Nitrosomonas. Next base: position 1,641 of record NZ_FNPJ01000081.1, read on the forward strand.
TGATCTTAGCCTGGGCAACCTAGGGTTGGTTAACGACAAGGGCAACTGGTTGCTGGAACCACATCCGGCAGGGCAAGGTGGCTTTATGTTCCGAAGTCAGGGAACAGAATCCTTTAGTGATAAATTTGGTGAAGAGATATGGTCGTTTATTTCGCGTGAATCTCCCATAGGTCAATGGATGCATGAAAAGGGATTGTTTACTTACTCTAGGGTTAATCCGTCAAAAGTACAAAATCCGATGGGAGGTTTAAATATCAAAGGTAGCGAAGAATGGATTTTGGTTTCTTATATCCCCTCACAAATCATCGCTGCGAGCACAGCCGAATATAGTGGCAATCTGGACTTGGCATTCATTGTGCTCACTATATTACTTTTGGTGTTAAGCGGGGTGTTTGCTCATTATGTGGTGCAGCGTGAAAAAGCGGAGATCAAGGTGCGAGCCAGCGAAGCACAGTTTCGTGAATTACTCGAATCAGCACCAGAAGCTATTATGCTTGTGGATCAGACTGGCTGTATAGCCTTGATTAATTCGCAGACCGAGAAGTGGTTTGGTTATAGCCGTAATGAATTAGTGGGCCAGTCAGCGGAACAACTTATACCAGAACGATATCGTAAAGAACATCCAATTACCTTGCAGCTTAGTGCTACAACAGTAGCCCATCCGAGTAGTTCCGGATCGGAACTACATGGCAGACGTAAGGATGGGAGTGAATTTCCAATTGAAATTAGCTTAAGTCCGCTTGAGACAGAGCAAGGAATACTCATTACCAGCATCATTCGTGACATTTCCGCACGCAAACAGGCAGAAGAAGCTCGGCAACGAGTGCAGGCACGTTATCGCGATCTAGTCAATAATTTGCCCATGGGGGTTTTTCGCAGCATCCCCGATGCTAAAGGAAGCTTTCTTGAAATAAACCCAGCCATGGTTAATATCTTCGAAGCAGAATCTGCCGAGCAGCTTTCCGCGCATTCTTTTAGCGAATTTTATTGTGATCCTGCTGAACGTAAGATACTGATGGGTAAAGTTTTACTCCAGGGTCATGTTCATGGTGAAGAAGTGCGGTTAAGAACTTTAAAAGGCCGGGAATTTTATGCCGCATTGACGGCAGTAATGAAAAAAGATGAGACTGTTGGAATTTATTTCGATGGCATTGTCGAAGATATTAGCGTGCGCAAAGAGAATGAACGCCGCATTAACAGGTTGAATAAACGTCTTGAAGTTCGCTCCAAGGAATTGGAAGCGATCAACCGCGAACTAGAGGCATTCAGTTATTCTGTTTCCCATGATTTACGTACGCCATTGCGGGCCATGGATGGTTTTAGTCGCACATTGCTCGATGAGTATGCCGATCAGCTGGATAACAGGGGACGCGATCGACTTCAGCGGATACGGGTGGCTGCTCAGCGTATGGCCGAGCTCATTGATGGTCTGCTCAAATTGTCACGGGTCACTCGTGCAGAGCTTAAGTGGGAAGTTGTTGATCTTACGCTGCTTGCAAATGAAATTTTAAGCACACTGGAGCAGATGGAACCTGAACGTAGTGTGCAGTACTCAGTCCAACCTAGTTTGATTGCTCGTGGCGATAAGCAATTACTGCGCATCATGCTGGATAATCTGCTGAGTAATGCCTGGAAGTTTACCGCTCAAAGCCAAAAAGCTTTCATTGAGGTAGGATGCAACGTAGATGAAGAAAGAATTATTTATTTTGTCCGAGATAATGGTGCTGGTTTCGATATGGCTTATGCTGATAAATTGTTTGGTGTTTTCCAACGGTTGCATGATACGCACGAATTTCCAGGTACCGGTATCGGACTTGCAACTGTGCAGCGTGTGATTCATAAGCATGGTGGGCAAATTTGGGCGGAAAGTGCTATTGATCAAGGAGCGACATTTTATTTCACGCTAGATGAGAAGGAGATAGTATGAATAATATGAGCAACAGAGTAATTATGCTGGTTGAGGATAATCCTGATGATGCAACACTAACGATGGATGCGCTGGAAGCTAACCAGATCACTAACGAGGTGGTTGTGGCGAATAATGGTGCTGAAGCGCTTGATTACCTGTTTGGGCAGGGGAGATATGAAGGACGGAAAATAGCCGAACTGCCGATACTTATGCTACTCGATCTTAAAATGCCGAAGATAGATGGATTAGAAGTATTACGTCGCGTACGTGCTGACGAGCGGGCACGTCTGATACCGACTGTGATTCTGACCTCATCCAATGAAGATGAAGATCGACTTAAAGCTTATTCCTTGGGAACCAATAGTTATGTACGTAAACCAGTAGATTACGATGATTTTCTCAAGATGGCCGAGCAGCTTGGTCTTTACTGGCTGACAGTGAATGAACCACCCTATGGACGCTAGCTGTATGCAGAGGAATTATTTATGTCAAATACACAAAAACAACATCTGCCGTTATTGCACTTCTTGTTCATAGAGGATGCAACAGACGATGCTCTGTTGCTAGTTGATTATTTTCAGTCACATGGGTTCAGGTTTAATTGGCAGCGGGTAGACACTGAAAAAGGTGTGATCGCGAAATTACAAGAACAGTGGGATATCATCTTTTCAGATTATTCCATGCCTGGGTTTAGTGGTATGCGGGCATTGGAAATCGTTCGTCAGCATGATCCTGATATTCCCTTTATTTTTATTTCGGGTGCTATTGGCGAAGATATGGCGGTAGAAGCCATGAAACTTGGTGCTCAGGATTATGTCATGAAGGGAAATCTTAACCGTTTATTTCCCGCTGTAAATCGCGAGCTCCAAGAAACTCAGAAGCGCCGAGAGCTTCGTCAGTTCGATCAATTACTGCGTAAACTGTCGCTAGCAGTTAATCAAACAACTGACAGTATTTTTATCACGGACCCCGAAGGGCGCATCGAATATGTTAATCCAGCCTTTGAGAAGCTAACAGGATATAGTGCAGGGGAAGTTACAGGTAAGACACCTGCTTTTCTTCATTCTGACCCCCGGGACAGCAATTATTGGCAACTATGGCACTCCGTTGCGAATGGTAATGTTTATCAAGGGACCTTTGTTAACCGGCGCAAAAATGGAGAGTTTTTTTACGAAGAACGGGTCATTACCCCTTTGAAAGATGGGAAAGGAAATATCACACATTTTGTTTCTACCGGTAGAGATATCACTGCTCGCATACAAGCTGAAGAAGAGCGGGCGCAGTTAACAGCAATATTGGATGTCACACCTGATCTGGTCGCTATTTTTGAGCCGGAAGGTCATTTACGCTATTTAAATGAATCGGGGCGTCGATTGCTTGAGCTGAGCAGGGATGAAGATATTAGTCAGTATTGCATGGGGGATCTATTTTTTAATGGCGGTACTCAGCAGTCAGTTTCGGAGATTCTTGCTGCAGTTAAGCAGCATGGTATCTGGAGTGGAGAAACCTATTTACATACTCCCAGAACTAAAGAGCTACCGGTTTCTCAGGTAGTGCTTGCTCATAAGGAGAGTGGAAATTCTTCTATTAAATATTTATCAACGATTGCACGAGATATCTCGGAACGGAAGCGTTTCGAGGCCGAGCTGCAACATCAAGCTACTCACGATCGTCTGACAAATTTACCAAACCGCTCTTTATTGGCTGACTGCTTTGCATCAGCATTAAAATATGCTCAGCGACACAACAGTAATGTCGGGGTGCTATTTATAGATCTTAATAATTTCAAACGGATCAATGATAACCTCGGTCATGCAGCGGGGGATATGTTGCTTGAACAGATCGCCCTGCGCTTGAAAAGCTGCATGCGGGCAAATGATACGGTCGCTCGTCATGGGGGTGATGAATTTACTATTGTGATCAGCGAATTGCATGATCCAGAAAATGTCCTGGATGTACTCAATAAGATATACAGCGCTTTCGAACATCCAGTGATTATCCATAACCATGAAGTCTATGTCACTTTTAGTATTGGTATTGCCATTTATCCGCATGATGGTGATCGAATAGAAGATTTGTTACAGCATGCTGACATTGCCATGTATCGGGCAAAGTCAATGGGGCCCAATCAATACTGCTTTTATGCGTCCGATATGAATACTCGTGGTCATGAGCTGCTTGCTTTGGAAGCAGATCTACGTCGTGCCTTGGAACAAGAGGAGTTTGTGTTGCATTATCAGCCACAGATAGATCTTCGAAATAATCGAGTTATCGGGACTGAAGGACTGATTCGCTGGCAACACTCAGTGCGTGGGCTAGTACCTCCTGGTGATTTTATCTCTCTTCTGGAAAGATCAGGTATGATCATTCCAGTTGGTGAATGGGTATTGCGCGAGGCTTGCAAAGCGCATCGTAGCTGGCGAGCATTGGGATTCAATGACATACGTATTTCTGTCAATGTTTCTGCTACCCAATTTAATGATATAGATTTGCTCGATAAGATACGGCGTGCATTGCGGGAGGAGCATATGCCTAAGCATGCACTTGAACTAGAGATTACTGAAAATATCCTGATGCATGATCCAGTTGGCGCAACTGAAGTACTGGAGGCAATTAATGCTCTGGGTGTACGGATCGCTGTGGATGATTTTGGAACGGGTTACTCTTCACTGGCTTATTTGAAGCGTTTTCCACTTGACACACTGAAGATTGATCAGACATTTATGAGTGACTTAGCTAATGATTCTGGTGATGCTGCTATCGTGGAGACAAGTATCTCTCTTGCGCATAAGCTTGATATGGAAGTAACAGCGGAAGGTGTAGAAACCGATGGGCAACTTGAGTTCCTGCGTACACACGATTGCGATTTGGTGCAAGGGTATTATTTTTACCGACCTTTGCCCATGCCTGAACTTACCAATTTATTACATGGAAGGCATGGAAAGTGCTAACAAATAGATTGAGTATGTGATCTTGCCTTGAGGTGAAATGAGCATTTATTTGTATCTTTGAAAGTTTAACAGTCTTAACAATCTAAGCCTGCGATTTTACCGGGGATAGTTTAACTTCTTTAAAACTAGACGATTAGTACTTACAGATCTAATCTAAAAATAGATAGTCTTCAATTCAGCAGTATAAAAAGCAGTCATTGAGTAAAACTGTAACTGAGGAGTTTTTTCCGATGGAACAGATAATCCCATCAATGCATCCCGCAGGAGAGCCACTTGGGGTAATCGAGGAAATTCATGGACCTGTGGTTGACGTATTTTGTAAACGTTTACCTCCGCTGCATCAGGCTCTATTTAGCACAGCCGATCATGAATTTTACCCTTTTGAGGTTTATCGCCATCTGGATGAGCAACGCGTGCGTGCAATTGCTTTGCACCCTACCAGTGGTCTTAAGCGTGGTTTATCTGTTTTCGATAGTGGTGGCCCTTTACGCGTTCCAGTAACACCGGATTGCCTGAATCGGGTACTGAATATGTTTGGTATGCCGCTTGATGGTGAGCCACCGCTCGAGGCAAAAGATATGCGGAGCATTATTGTTCCTCCCGCATTATTATCTGAAACAGTGCCAGTTGGAGGAATTCTCGAGTCAGGTATCAAAGTCATTGACTTACTTTGTCCATTTATTAAAGGTGGAAAAACTGGCTTATTTGGGGGTGCGGGCGTGGGAAAGACAGTCCTGATTATGGAGTTTATGCACGCCATTGTCAGTCTCCATCAGGGTGTGTCGGTATTTGCGGGCGTGGGTGAGCGTATCCGTGAAGGTCATGAATTATGGTACCAGATGCAGGAATCCGGGGTAATGCCGCGCGCACTGATGATATTTGGTCAGATGGATGAATCACCCGGTGTGCGTTTCCGCGTGGGTTTATCTGCTTTAACCTATGCAGAGTATCTGCGGGATACCTTAGGCAAAGAAGTTTTATTGATGATAGATAATGTCTTTCGATTTGTGCAGGCTGGGAGTGAAATTTCTGGATTACTGGGTCGAATGCCTGCTACGGTTGGTTATCAACCTACCTTAATGAGTGAAGTCGCAGAATTACAGGAGCGGATCATCTCAACGCGTAGTGGAAATATTACAGCAGTGGAAGCAGTGTATGTGCCTGCAGATGATATGACTGATCCTGCTGTCAGTACCATTCTAACGCATCTGGATACTATCGTGATTCTGTCTCGTAGCCAGGCAGCCAAGGGAATTTACCCGACAGTCGATCCTTTGCAGTCATCGAGCAAAATGATGAATCGCGCATTTCTGGGTGATCGGCACTATAGTATTGCCGAAGGTGTCCGTGAACATCTTGCGCGCTATCAGGAACTGGAAGATATTATTGCCATGCTGGGTCTGGAGGCGCTCTCCCAGAAAGATCAACGTATTGTAATGCGTGCTCGTAAACTGCAACGATATTTAACGCAGCCATTCCATGTAATGGCTTCGCACACTGGTGTACCCGGCGTATCAGTGGGACTGGATGTAACACTGACCGACTGTGAGGCTTTTCTGCGAGGAGATTACGATGCTGTGCCGGAAGAACGATGCTATATGCGAGGTTCAATGCAGGGATAAATTCGGATATTGAATATGAAGACTTTTAATTTGCATGTACAGAGTGCGACGCAATATGTATACGCTGACGATGTGATCAGTTTTGTAGGAGAGGACAGTGCTGGCAGTTTCGGCATTCTGGCCAATCATGAACGCATGATGACTGCAATGGACTACGGTCTGGCGCGCTATCAGCTACAGGATGGTGGCTGGATTTATCTTGCGCTTCCTGGTGGCATACTTTATTTTACGAACAATAATCTCTATCTGAGCACGCGCCACTTCCTGCAAGATAAGGATTATCAGCGCATCAGTAAAGGCTTGCTGGAGCAGCTGCTCAAGGAAGAAGAAGCATTACGAGCGCTAAAAGAAAGCCTCGCTCACCTGGAACAGGAGATGTTCCGGCGTTTATGGCAAATTGGACACTTTGGCAGCCAGATGATCTGAAGACAAATCATGAACGAGGAAGAGCTACGCAAATCAGTAGAACGCCAGGTGAAGCGGATGCAACGCGCCCAACGGGAACGTCCTACCCTGCTTGCTCAATCCATATTTTTGGGAACACTTTCCTTGTTGTTCATACTGCCAATCATCATTGGGGCCTATCTTGGTAGCTGGCTGGATGAGAAAGCACAAGGATATTCTGTTCATTGGACCATAGGACTCATTATCGTGGGCATTATCGTGGGTATGGTTAATGTTTATTTGTATATGCGGAAGCACGACTGATGGAAGAAGCCGTTGTCGTATTTTATGCTGGACCCTTTGCAATCACCTCAATCGTGATCACTACCTGGGGCATCATGTTATTTCTGGGTGTATTTTGCTGGCTTGCCACACGACAATTATCGCTTGATCCTGGGCCCGTACAGACCATGCTGGAGGGGATTATTTTGTTAATTGAGGAAAGCATCGAAGCGGTATCGCCGGGTTATGCGCAGCAAATGATGCCGTTTATCGGAACTTTATGGATTTATATTGTCATTGCCAACCTGGTCGGCATTGTTCCGGAACTCCATTCTCCGACTGGCAATTTGTCCGTAACCGCAGGTCTAGCGATACTGGTTTTCTTGTCGGTTCATTGGTTTGGGATACGCAATGAGGGAGTGCGTTATTTAAAACACTATCTCAGCCCTTCTCCAATCTTGTTACCATTTCACTTGATTAGTGAGGTCACACGCACAATTGCTTTAGCAGTACGTTTATTTGGCAACATTATGAGCCTGGAACTGGTGGCATTGCTAGTTTTGTTCGTAGCTGGCTTACTGGTGCCGGTGCCCGTGTTAATGTTGCATATCGTCGAGGCATTGGTTCAGGCATATATTTTTGGTATGTTAGCCCTGATTTATGTTGCCGGCGCCATGCAATCTCAACAAAATGAAAAAGGAGCTAGCTTGTGAATGATTTGTCCTGGTTTACGATACTTTCTACTGTCAGCGCAGTATTAGGTGTCGCTATTGGCATGATGGGCCCAGCGATGGCGATGGGGCGGGCAATCAGCCAGGCGATAGATTCACTTGCTCGTCAACCGGAAGCAGAAAAATCTATTATGCGCACTTTATTTATAGGCCTGGCGATGATTGAGTCACTTGCTATTTATGTGCTGGTAATTGTGCTCATCATTCTGTTTCGTAACCCACTGCTGGAACATCTGATTAACCGATAAGTATCAGGTGAATTCGTGAATTTTGACTGGGCAACCTTCATCCTTGAAATCATCAACTTTCTGGTACTTATCTGGATCTTAAAGCATTTTTTGTATCAACCTATACTGGATATTATTGCCAGACGTCGCGCCGGTATCGAAAAGACTCTGGCTGATGCGCACCAAACCAAAGCTGAGGCAGATAAGCTTAAGCAGCAGCATGAAAAATTTCTGGCTGAATGGGAAAAGGAAAAAGAAGATGCCCAGGTACGCCTGATGGCTGAGCTGGCGGCAATGCGTGAAAATAAACTGGCTGAATTGAATGCCAAAATCAATGAAGAGGCAGAACGGCGCAAGGTGCTGGATGAGCGCGCCAAACGTGAATTTGAGCGCAGAATGGAAGAGCAAGGAATTGCCCAAGGTATCGCATTTACTACTAAATTATTCTCCCGCCTTGCCTCACCTCAATTGGAAGCAGGTCTTTATGCATTGCTACTAGAAGATTTACACGGTCTGAGCAAAGAAAATAAACGCGTCATTACAGAAGCCACAGCAGTACCAGAGTTGCAGATAAAAGTTCAAAGTGCATTTCCACTGGATGAAAATAAACAAAATGAACTAACGCATCATTTATCAGATGTCGCTGGCAGAATGCTGCCAATCGAATTTCAGGTAAATCCTGATCTGATCGCAGGATTTCAGATAGTGATAGGATCGTGGATCCTGCATGCTAATTTACGTGACGAATTAAAATTTTTTAGTGGATCTTTGCAGCATGCTACAGCGGGAAGCCAGTAGTGCCAATTCTTCGAGTAATTCTCTTGCTGACAGCCAGACCGACTGGTTAGCACGCTACCAATATGGTCTCCGTTTGTCAGAGCAAGGCAATGTGGTATCTGTCGGTGATGGCATTGCCTGGATTAGTGGATTGCCTTCTGCGCGTATGGAGGATGTGGTCTATCTGGAAGATGGCAGCAGTGCCTTAGTGTTTCATCTTGCCCGTGATCGGGTGGGTGCTATCCTCCTGCGACAGACCAGCCAATTGACAGCGGGTGCCTCTGTTTTTCTGACAGGAAAACGTTTGACTATTGGGGTGAGTCGTGCCCTGCTTGGTCGAGTGATCGATCCGTTGGGTGTTCCGCTTGATGATGCCGGTCCGATTCAATTCGATACCTATCGTTTGCTGGATGTGCGCTCCCCCCCAATTATTGCACGTGATTTTGTGTCGCAACCGCTGTATACCGGCAACAAAATTATCGATACCATGATTCCGATTGGTAAAGGGCAGCGACAATTGATCATCGGGGATAATGGCACCGGTAAAAGTTCGCTCGCCATTGATACGGTTATTAATCAGCGTAACAAGAATGTTTATTGTGTTTATGTTTTAATCGGTCAGAAACGTTCCACCGTTGTGAATACAATCGAGATTCTGCGGCGCAATCAAGCATTGAGTAATACTGCCTTGGTAGTTGCAGAAGCAACTGCCATGCCTGGCTTAAAATATCTGGCACCTTTTGCAGGTTGTGCTGTGGCTGAGGCCTGGATGGCAGAAGGTTATGATACGCTCGTGGTTTATGATGACCTAAGCACGCATGCAAGGAGTTATCGCGAACTTTCTTTGCTGCTGCGCAGACCACCCGGCCGTGAAGCTTATCCGGGTGATATTTTCTTTTTACATTCTCGCCTGCTGGAGCGTTCTACCCGTTTGTCGGCCAAACAGGGAGGTGGCAGTATGACCGCATTGCCGATTATAGAGACAGAACAGGGTGAAATCGCCTCATATATTCCCACCAATCTGATTTCCATTACGGATGGACAGATTTATCTTGATCAACAGTTATTTGTGCGTGGTTTCCTGCCGGCAATTGATGTAACACGCTCGGTGTCGCGTATTGGGGGAAATGCGCAGCATCCCAACATTAAAAAGGAAGCCGGGCGAATGAAGCTGGATTATTTGCAGTTTCTTGAACTCGAAGTATTCACTCGCTTTGGCTCACGACTCGAACCTTCCATGGAGGCACGTATACGACGTGGTCAAATATTACGAGAGATACTCAAGCAAGAGCCGCTTACTCCGTTAACCATTGAATTCCAGATGGCCTGGCTTGTTGCCTATAACGAAGGGATGTTTGATCACCTTGAGCTGGATCAGGTAAAACCGCACCTGCAATTTCTGCAAGAGCAAATAGCACGTACCAGGTTGAGTATTGAGGAAGGTCACGATCAGTGGAAAATCCTGATTCATACCTGGCTGAATGAAATGGGTATGGAATGAGTAAGCGACGTGAGGTAAAAGAGCGGCTGGCGACGCTGGACGAGATCTGCGGCATCATGAAAACGATGAAAAACCTTGCTCTACTTGAAATCCGCAAACTGGAAATGTTTCTCGATACGCAGCGCCGTGTTACCACTAGCATTGAAATGACGGCACAGGATTTCCTGTATTTTTACCCCCAGATCCAGGCCTATTCAGATAGTCAGCAACTATTGATTATTATTGGTTCAGAGCGGGGTTTTTGCGGTGATTATAATGATTCGTTAGTTGCGTTCCTAAACAGCCAGGAACTGCAAAGAGAAACTTTGCTGATAGCCGTTGGACGCAAGCTTGAAAGCAAATTATTTGAGAACCTTCGTATTGCCGCTTTTATTGAAAGCCATAGCGTGGCAGAAGAGGTACCGATTACGTTGCTGCGATTGATTGATGTGCTGAACAGATTGCAGCAGGCTGCGTCAGCAAAAATAGGACGGATCAGCGTACTTTACTATGACGATGAAAGTGAGAGAATCAGGCTGCGCCAATTATTACCCCTGTCATTACCTGAAACAAAATTGACTTATTCTCATCCCCCTCTGTTGAATCTGGAGCCGACACAATTTCTGACTAAACTGACTGATCAGTATCTTTATGTGCTGTTACATGAAGTGTTTTATTCATCGTTCATGAGGGAAAATCGTAAGCGACTGACTCATATGGATAGCGCTATCCAACATCTGGAGAAGGATACTGCAAAATTGCGGATGAGGGCTAACAGATTGCGTCAGGAGGAGATTATCAATGAGATCGAAATTATTATGCTCAGCACAGAGGTATTATCCTAAATTCCTCTTTTAACTCGAGCCAGGAGCCAAGTGAAGGGATGGTGAATCGGGAACTGGAGGATTTTCTGGTCTGGCAGCGAAGATTTTGTT
>NZ_FNPJ01000005.1 GCF_900107265.1 Nitrosomonas sp. Nm33
GCTTACACGTTCCGCGAGAAGAAACCTTCACTTAATATCAGATTCACTCAAGCTCTTCCACTTGTAGGGTTGTGATTCTTATGTCGAACTCACGTTAATTAAGAACACAAAATGGGGTAGTAATTCCATTTCCAAATTAAACATGACGCAAGAGTGAACCGCAGACAGTATCAATAATATGGCGAGGAGATCCGACAAAGTCAGGTTTGATTTGGAAATGGAATTACATCTGCCCTATACCGTAGATCTATCACAATATAACCAGCTCACTAATGCTGATCTGGCTGCGCATATCGATCGGATGAGCGTAGCGATTTATGACAAGAATGTCCAAACCGATGAAACGAAAGCTGAAAATTTAGCGAAAGTATAAGAATGAATGGAGGAAACATTACGATGCAGGTAATCAAATTTACTTCGCTGAGATATTCAGCGAATAAGCATGCATGATTTCCTGGATTGCCAGAGTCACTTTGGTTTCAAGATCGTCTTGCCAGCGCGTTCCATTCTGACCATAAATAATAACCCGGCGGGTGCTGAGATCGATCGGTATATCATCAGTATTTTTTGAAATGATCAGCACTGGTTTGGCGAGGGTATGGGCGATACCGAGTTCATAAAGCACATTGGGATTTCTTCCCGAAATATCGGCGATGACGAAATCTGCGATGTTAATACTTTGCCAGATATCAACCAGAATATCGCTGGGCTTAAACACATCGTCCCCGCGCATCGGCTGAACAGCTAATGATTTACAGACACCGGACAGGATACGGTGCACGTCATCAGACCATTCAAGACTAAATGGCATGACAATAAAACAGCTTATCTGGCCTAGCCCAGCGCTCCTTACAACTTCGGGATAAAGCCTTTCCGGCCCAAGAAAAATGACATCCTGTTTAAGCTGACGCACCGACTGACTGAGTGAATCAAGATATTCACCCAATCCAGTAGACAGCAGCGTAGTGTGGATTCGTCCATCTTCAGCCCGCCAGTCTGCATGCTCCAGCCGGTTCTGATGCAAGCGTTTAGTATATTTTTTAAGATACTGCACACCATCGTCAAAATGATCTGTTAACCAGACCACGCTGACCACTAGGGCAACGATAAACAGAACCGCAAAAAAAGCTTTCCATACAACGTGAATATGAATCAGACCCAGCACTACCATCATCAATAATCCCCCCAAGGAGAGCAGGATGAGAACCCCTGATAGATCAGACCTTGAGCGCTTGATCTTGTTTTCGTAGTAATGCACATCATGGGTTTTTTCAAGATTTTCTTTCCTGATCTCGGATAACAGCAAATAGGAAGACAATAATAAAAATTGACCGAACATCCAGACAGCTTCAATACCTGCCGGCACATCTTGTTCGCTGTAAACCATATCACTCGCTATCAACAAAGCTGTTGCCAACAGCATCCAGTTAATAACAAACGGTGCCTTCAATAAAATACACCCCAGACCAATCAGCAACACTAGAAATTCCAGACCAGCAGTCACTGCATCGAGCCGCCCTGCTATGGTGTTGAGACTCGAGTTATATTGAGAGTAATAAAAGCTCGCTAGAATCAATGCCAAGCCAAAAAACAAGAGAGAAAAAACTGCCTTGGTCAACGCTGTCGGGGGATAACGATGCCACAGCTCTATCGCCAGATAACCCCAAGCGCATACCCAACTAAAGACAAATCCGCTATAACAGATATTCGAATAATTGGGAAGGCCAGGTTGCATAAAATACAAAAAATTATGAATTCCATCCGAGTCATGACTCAGCCAGGAGATCGTCAGCAGGATCAGGCCAACGCCCTGGATGGTCATAAATACAGAATAAGGCCTGACCACCTTCAATGCAGCAATGAAGGCTGCAAGCACCGCAGCTACGGTCACCAGACCCTGATCCCATTTGTTAAAGTTCACCCCAAAAGCCTGATCTCCCACTACTAGCCAACAACATAGCCACAACACGTAAATCGCCGCAATTCCTCCCAGGTACAAATTGGTTGATACTTTCATCAATGATCCTTTAGTTCATGTTCTGTTATGCCTAATTCCATTTTCTAAATCAAATCTGGCCTTGTCGGCTTTTCCTTTTTCCTTATTGTATTATTTATACTGTCGGCAGCTCGGTCAAAATCCTGTGCCATGGCAGCAAAGATTAGCGATAATGATCAATATAAAAAAATCGAGTAATGATACTTGCTCGCAATGCCGCTAGCATAGCAGATCATAATGATGATGGATGTCGTGACTGATTGTTACAGTGAATCGAATTCTATTTAGCTGGTAAGTTGCTGCATCAATTACGTTGCAGCCCACAACAGGAATAGGCCATAAGCACAACCGAAGAACCTTGGAAAGCTGATGGCCCGATGAGCCCACCATTGGTGATGGTGTCGAAAAGCTTAGTTTGGAATGAACACAGGCGAGTCGTTGCGGAAATCCTCATCCAGCGAGTTCTGTTGAGGGAGAGTTTTGCCACTCTCCATAATAACTTCATCCGCTTCAACCATGACCTGATTCCATTTCTAAATCAGATCTGATTTTGTCAGCTTCTCCGCCGTATTATTTATACTGTCTGCGGCTCGCTCTTGTGTCATGTTTGATTTAGAAATGGAATAATCTGAGGAATCCAGATTAAACCATTGTTGCTATTATTTCTCGTAAGGCAGCTCTCTGGAGCTTAAATCGAATACCAATACCTCAGCAGCCTGACCATGATTAAAATGAAGTTCACGTTCGTCTCGTACCCGCATCCCATCACCTGCGACCATAGGGTGGTTGTTCAGCTCAAGTAAACCACGGGCGACATGCACATAGGCATAGCGGTTTTCCGGCAGATGCCAGGTGAATTGTTCATCACCATCAAATAGCCCCGCAAATACCCGTATATCCTGGTGGATCGAAAGCGATTTATGTTCACCATGTGGTGAAATGATCAAATGCAAACATCCCCGTTTTTTAGCTGCGTCAAAATGGTGTTGCTGATAGCGCGGCTTCACCCCCAGCTGAGCAGGCACAATCCAGATTTGCAGAAAGTGGACTGGTTCATACGCTGAAGCATTATGTTCACTATGGGTGATACCAGTCCCAGCGCTCATTATTTGCACATCTCCTGGACGAATGACTGAGGTGGTTCCCATCGAATCACGATGCTCCAGCGCACCCTCCAGCACGTAGGAAAAAATCTCCATATCCTCATGGGAGTGAGGGGCAAAACCACGTGCAGGCTGCACGCGGTCCTCATTGATTACCAGCAAATCGGAAAAGCCCATTTGATCAGGATCCTGATAATTACCAAACGAAAACGTATGCTGCGAATATAACCACCCCAGATCGGCAATACCACGTGCGTTTGCAGGTCTAAGTTCTAACATGATGATCTCCTTTTTCTGTAAAAAATTAGACGCCATCACCATACAGTTTGCGGTCTAACGACAAGCGTCCCGCGCCGGTCAGCGCAAGCACCAGCAGGCCTCCTGCCATACTGATATTTTTCATCAGCATGATTTGCTGGATCTGATCGGCTGAGCCACCATGAAAAATAATGCCTGTGACAACCGAAAATCCAGCCAACAAGAGGGCTATAGCGCGTGTTTGCCAGCCGAGTATCAATGCCACACCGCCTCCCACTTCAAGTGCGATAGTTAAGGGTAATAAAAAGGAAGATACCCCCATGCTGGCCATATACTGGGCTGTGCCCTCATAGCCCACGCCCAGCTTGTTAACGCCGGCCATGACAAAAATATACGCTATCAATACACGCGATATTAGAAATAATACATTGGCTACAGTGGCTTGGGTCAAGAAACGAGTAACGGTATTGTGAATTATTTGAAACATGCTTGCTTCTCCAAAAGTAAATGATCAAGCTGATACTTTACTATTGTTCCTGATAACAGATAAGTAAATTATAATGGGAAAAACTGTTATCAATAATGGAACAATTATGCTACCTACCCTCATCAATCTCAACGACTTAGTCATATTTGAAGAAGTCATCCGCACAGGCGGTTTCAGCGCAGCTGCACGCAAGTTGAACCAGCCGAAAGCGTCAGTCAGTCGAGCAATCCAGCGCCTGGAAGATGATCTGGCTGTTCGTCTGATCCAGCGCACCACACGCAGTTTACGCCTGACGGAAGCGGGTGTGCTGCTCTATGAGCAGGCTAATGCCTCATTGGAACAGATCGGGGATGTATTGTGCCGCATCAAAAATATGCATGAGCAACCAGAAGGTCACTTAAAAATTACCATGCCGATAGAATTTGGCATGTTTTTTATGGGCAGTTTGATTGCAGATTTCATGCAGCTTTATCCGCAGGTGTATGTGCAAGTAGATCTTTCCTCACGCCTGGTAAATTTAATCGAGGAAGGATTTGATCTGGCACTGCGCATGGGTGCGAGTACATTACAGGATTCGAGCCTGGTCGCCAAAAAACTGAGTGAACTGCCGCTCAGGTTTTACGCGAGTCCTTACTATCTAGGCAAGTATGGTCGTCCAGATACATTGCAGGCACTGACAAAACATGAAAGCATTCTGTTCCGCCATACCCATCAGCAAACTATTCAAGCCAGCTGCCTCTCTCATAAAAAAGCACCGAATAACCGCACTGAGACTCAACTTCACGGCAAGTTGAGCGTAGATCATTACAGCGTAATGAAAGATGCTGCAGTAGCAGGCGCGGGAATTGCCTTAATGCCACCATTTATGTGTCATGCTGAAGTACTGGCCGGTCAATTGTTAAATATCCTTGAGCAGTATGTTGTTGAAACCGATCAATTATTTCTGGTTTATCCCACTCGTAAACATCAATCCGCAGCGGTCAAAATCCTGCTCGATTTTATGACCCAGCGTTTGCTATCCCATCCATTACTGAACCCCGATCAATGAAATTCATATGCTACCGTTCACCTGGCTAAAACCTTGTACATAGCTGCAGCAGAAATACCAAACACTATGTGCGCAACCAACGTAATCCAATCCCGCGTTTCGACAAACCACGGATAAATACTGACAAAACCATACATATTGACGACAAATAATCCCATGCCAAATAAACCACCTGCGATCAGCGCAGCTTTCATGGCAAGAGGACGAATCAACCAGGAAAGTATAAGCGCATAGATAATTGAAAGGGCAAAATGAATCCCTGTCGCAATGAGCATAATTTGCCAATCCATTGTCATTGGCGGAGGTAACACCCCCTCCCCCATGATGATCGCTGCAGCAAAACGTACATCACGATATAAAATCGAAGGCAGTGCATCCCAGAAAAACCACCATAGCAAGATCTGCGCAACAGTCGAGAATATTGCTGCAGCTACGCCAGCCAAACACGCAGCTAACCAGAATCTCGCTGATCGAGTCATCATAAAAGATTAAGCAAATGGATATTTTTAACTCTAAAATACTTTTAGAGTTAAGCTTTCAACAACGTCCATATACCAATCCCGATAAATCCTACTCCTGCAAGATAATGCAGATGTTTTGCACTGATATATTGGGCAATCACACCACCCAGCAACACACCTATGGCCGAAGTCAATATCAGTGCCAACGAAGCGCCGAGAAATACGGTCAGTTTGCTTACTTCCTTGTCTGCCGCAAACAGCATGGTGGCTAATTGAGTTTTATCTCCTAACTCAGCGATAAACACAGCAGCAAAAACAGTGAGTAATAATTTGTAGTCCATTTGAAAGAGTAAAAATTATTTTTGAACCACGCCATCAATAACCCAAATCAGAAACTTCAGCCAGCGAACTCAACTCCGGTTTGGCTCAAACCAACGAGATTGATATTGGTCTCATTCGCAACGGAATTTGCTGCTAACACCAACACCTCAGCCTGAGTCATGGTACCCCCACTGCCTTGCAATAAGCCAACAAAGAAATCTCGCTGCTCTGCCGAGGGCGGTACACCTACTACGTTCTGGTAAACAAGGTTGACAAAATCAACATTGCTGGATGAGCCTGCCAGTGACATGAATAGCGGAGAATTGATGACCAGCTGGCTGACTTCCAATATCGAGCGACCACTATCAAATAACTGTAAGCCGATAGCCACGAATTCGGGGGTAATATTCTGTGCGTCAAAGGCCGCTCCGATGAGGCGCACGGTATTGCCAGCAGCTTGACCCTGGCCAAGATCAATCGCCAGATTTTTATCCAGGAAATCGAACCGCTCGATATCAACCAGTGTGTCATTGCCTTCCGGCCCGCTCACAGTAAAACCTGATGCCGTTGGAGTGACAGTATTATCCGCGCGATTGCTGTTATAAACCACGGTATCTGCCCCAGCGCCACCATCCAGCAAATCATCACCTGCAAGCCCATTCAAAATATCATTACCTCCAAGCCCTTTCAAAATATCGTTAGCAGGGGTGCCAGTAAGATTATCGACGCCTTCGGTGCCGACAATTAAATTGTCTTGAACAGTTTCTCCAGCAAAATTTTTGGGTGAGCTAGTCCCGGTTGCACCATTGCGGTCAATAGAGTGCGTGCCATCAAGCGGTAACGAACCATAAGTTATCTCATCGACATTTGCATAATTGACAGTCGCGCTACCATTGGTAAACAAAAATCCGTTAGGAACAATGTAATCCGGCGTTACGATGCCAAGATCAGCAAAACCCTGGGTTGCGATGAGCACTGTCGTGTTGGCAGTATTTATACTGGGAAGATTATTGGGAAATGTGAAAGCGTTAGTTGTATCACCCTGCTTAACCGAAATAGCATGATTCATCAAGAATGATTCCCCATTAACGTTGCCCACTGCCAATTCTATAAACTGGACAGTGCCATCAGCGTTCGAATAAAGCTCATTGATACGGTATAGGTGAAATGACATAGGACCCTCCTTCGCGCAGGAATGAAAAGAAATACTCGCGCATTGAACCTAGATTCCTCGGTTGATCGCTCATTTTGATGTTAACATTATGAATATAATAACCATTCCTATAAATTTCATTCTCACCTTCTGGGTGTTTCCGCTTCGGGACGGATTGCGCGATTTTGCAAGCACATGGCTGCGTTGCAACTCCTTGGAATGGAGCGACCATTCCGCATCGTTGCGCCTTGCCCTGGACTCGCAAAACCACACACTCCATCCCGCCCAACTGAGGAATCTAGGTTGAATGATAAAAACAATTCGATCTATAAATTTGATCTATAAATAAATAGATAATTCCTAAATATAGTCGGGGAATTACCTATTTATTCATGTTAACTGCAAAACATCATCGATCTACCGTCAGTCAAACTTGCCATATTCCCATCCAGAAATACTAGAAATACTGATTAGAAATTAACAATATCCTTGACCACTGGGATCAGCAAGAGGTAATGTTCGTCCTCGCTAGATTGCAGCGTAACTATCAAGTTGGTAATCTTGAAAAAATAAACCGGAGCATAACGATGAAAAAAGTAACCGTATTATTAGCAACTGTGGGATTGGCAGGTTTGATTGGCTGTGGCAAAACGGATAATTACACCCCTGCAGCAACTGCCACTGGTGAGGAGATATTCAGCCTGAACTGTACTAAATGCCATAAACCCAATACCGATGGAAGCGTGCTGATGTTGAGCGCTGCAATGGCGAATAAAGACGCTATCATCAAGAAAGTACAGGGAGGTAGTATGGGCATGACTGCCTTCCCTAACATTACGGGCGAACCTGCGGATCGTTTGGCGGAATATGTTCTCGCCAACAGCAAAACCAAGTAAGTCTACTGGTTAACCTGTCTATTTCACCAGGCTGGCCTGGTGAAATAAGCTGGTTAAGCAGAGTGCTTCAGACGCAGAGATCATCATGGCAGCTAATTTGAAATCGTCCATCTTGAAGGAACAAGATGCATAGTCAAACTCACTGCTGAATCACCAATAGTTACTCTGATTTTTCTTCTGAAGTAGAGGAACCTCTTGTTTCAGCATGATTAGTTTTAACTTGGCTGGCTTCAGGCATAGGATGCTTAGCACGGTGAGTCATCTTACTAACCAGTACAAAAAAGAGCGGCACAAAAAAGATGGCTAAAAAAGTAGCGGCCAACATTCCGCCGAACACGCCCGTTCCGATGGAATTTCGACTTGCTGCACCAGCGCCAGAGGCGATCACCAGTGGAAATACACCGAGAATAAAGGCCATGGATGTCATGACAATAGGCCGGAATCGAAGGCGTGCCGCTTCAAGCGCAGCTTCGGTTAAAGATTGACCCGCTGCATAACGTTCATTGGCAAACTCGACGATCAGAATCGCATTTTTAGCGGCCAGCCCAATCAAGGTAATTAGCCCGATCTGGAAATAAATATCATTGCTCAAACCGCGCGTCCAGATAGCCAGCAGCGCTCCCAGCATGCCAAAAGGTATCGCCAGAATAACAGCGAACGGGATAGACCAACTTTCATATAAGGCGGCCAGCACCAGGAAAACCATGAGCAACGCGAAGAAAAATACCAGCACAGATTGCCCGCCGACCTTACGTTCCTGGAAGGAGATGCCGCTCCAATCGATCGTGTAGCCTTTCGGTGCCAGGATTTCATGCGCTATTTGCTCCAGCGCGTCCAGCGCTTGTCCTGAGCTATAACCGGGTGCGGCGCTTCCCAGAACGAGTGCTGAATTGAAGCCGTTAAAATGAGTAACCGGGTCTGGCCCGCTGCTGAACTCAGTGGTCACAACGGAGTCAAGCGGAATCATGGATTGCGTATTATCACTACGAGCGCGCACATAGATTTTGCTAATATCGTCCGGGTTGGAGCGATATTCGGGTAAGGCTTCGGTTTGTACACGGTAAATGCGGCCAAATTTCACAAAGTCGTTGATATACAGATTGCCAAAATAAGCCTGCATGGTATCGAATACTTCAGAAATAGGCACACCCAATGCTTTAGCCCGCTCCCGGTCTACCTGGGCATAGATCCGGGGCGAGCTCACACGGAAATTGGTGCCGGCTACCGCGATCGCTGGATGTGCCATGGCCTTGGTGACAAATTCCTGAGCAGCTGCTGCAAATTCGGCAAAATCACCCCCGCTGGGGTCCTGTAATTGAACCGTGAAACCTCCTGTGGTGCCCAATCCACTGATCGAAGGCGCATTAAAAGCCAGAATCAAGGCTTCAGGGATTTTGGCAAACTCCTGGAAAGCTCCTGCAATCAAACCAGGCACCTGCTCATCGGCATTTTTGCGCGTATCCCAATGATGCAACGGGACGAACATCGTTGCCTGATTCGTTCCACGTGTACCAAAAACAAAATTCTGACCAGCCAGTGTATCTGTCGAATGAACAGCAGGAATCGACTGGAAATAATGTTCTACCTTATTCAGAACTTCAGTTGTTCGTGCCAGGGAAGCACCGTCCGGCAACTGGATGACAGTAATAAAATAACCCTGATCTTCTTCCGGCAGAAAGCTCCCCGGGGTGACCTTAAATAAACCAAGGATAACGAAGAGCAACGCCAGAAAGATCGCCATGGACATCACTGACCGCTTGATGATAGCTCCGACAGTGCCTACATAGCGTGCCTGCACCCAATCAAACAGCCGGTTGAATATTTTCCAGAATCCACTGGGAGCTCCATGACCTGGTTTAAGAACCAGAGCACACAAGGCAGGACTGAGAGTCAGCGCCACGAAGCCGGAAATGGTCACAGAGAGCGCAATGGTAATTGCAAACTGTTTGTATAATTCACCGGTAATCCCTCCCAAAAAGCCGACCGGCACAAACACGGCAGCCAATACCAGCACAATCGCAATCACAGGGCCGGTTACCTCCTCCATGGCTTTTTTTGCCGCTTCGCGGGGTGCCAGCCCGCCTTTGGTCATATGGCGTTCGACATTCTCTACCACTACGATTGCATCATCCACCACGATACCAATCGCCAATACCATGCCGAAAAGGGTTAACGTATTAATTGAAAACCCCAGTGCCGCCATGCCGGCAAGTGTACCAATAAGCGAGATCGGAACCGCAACGGTTGGGATAATCGTCGCTCGCCAGTTTTGCAGAAAAATAAAAACAACCAGAATAACCAGCAGCGTTGCTTCAACGAGGGTCTTCACCACCTCTTTGATGGAAACATCGATAAATGTAGTCGTGTCATAGGGAATATCATACGATACACCTGCGGGAAAACCTTTGGCCAGCCGGTCCATTTCCTGACGTATCCGCTGCACTGTATCAAGTGCATTCGCACCTGGAGAAAGAAAGGTTAAAAGAAAGGTATTCGGTTTACTATTCCATCTTCCTACAAGATCATAGGACTGGGCTCCCAGCTCTACACGCGCGACATCGCGCAACCGCACCATAGAACCATCCGGGTAGGCGCGCACAATCATGTCTTCGAATTCCTTGACCTCGCTCATGCGACCGCGTGTAATGACCGGAATAGTAAGCTCTGTCGCCTTAGACAAAGGCTCACGACCTATTCTGCCAGCCGGAAAATCACGATTCTGATCGCGAACAACGGCTGCAATTTCAGTTGGGGTAAGATCGAGCTGCGCCATACGGACAGGGTCGAGAATAATTCTCATGGAATAGTTCTGTCCGCCGAAGATAATGGCATCCCCCACACCCGGCAGCCGCTTGATATTGTCTATAATCCGCAGCAACGCATAGTTCGAGAGAAAGACATTGTCGTGCTTAGGATCAGTCGAGCTCAACGCAATGACCGCTAACAAATCAGGTGAGGTCTTTTTTACGGTGATACCCTGGCGAATGACTTCATCAGGAAGTTGGGGATCGGCAAGGCGCTGCCGGTTCTGCGTTTGCACTTGGGCGATATCGATATCCGTTCCAATCTCGAATGTGAGCTTCAACGTCATATGCCCATCATTCGTGCTGGTTGATTCGTAATAAAGCAGATTGTCGATACCGGGTAGCTGCACTTCGATTGGCCGTGCTACCGCTTCTGCGACTACCTCCGCGCTAGCACCAGGGTAATCCGCATCGATCTGCACCATGGGAGGGGTAATTTGCGGAAATTGCGCAATCGGCAGAGTCTGTAAAGCAACCAGACCGATTACGACAATAATGATAGACAGGACCGATGCAAAAATGGGCCGATCAATGAAAAAGTGTGAGCTCATGGTACGTTATGCATGACTTGTTCTTCGGAATGAATCAAGGAAGAAGCGCCTTCTTTCTGAATCTCAACAGCATTTACTTGCGTTCCTGGCAGGATGCGATGAAACCCGCTTACCACTACGCGTTCTCCGACATGCAAACCTGAATCGATCAACCATTCATCGCCATGCCAGGCGCTGGCCAGGACTGGTCGGAGCTCTGCTTTCTCTTCTTTATCAACCACATAGACAAATGAACCGATCGTTCCCTGCTGCACAGCGCGCTGAGGGACGAGAATAGCATTCGTTCGAATATAACCTTTGAGGCGAATTCTGACAAACTGACCAGGATAAAAGTAGGAGCGTCCTGGCGCTTCTTTCCCTTCCGGATTGGGAAATTTAAATCGCCCTTGCAGCGTACCTGTTTCAGGTCGTATAGCAATATCGGCAAAATCGAGCATTCCCTCCCCCGGGTACACGCTCCCATCAGAAAAAGTCATTACCCCCCGTAATTGAAAGATATCGGGTCTCTCGATTTTTTGCTCGGCAAGTTCGCGGCGACGACGCAGCAGATAGCTTTCAGGAACGCTTACATTGACATACATGGGATCCAGCTGATCGATAGTAGCTAATAAGGTAGTCTGGGCAGAAATCAACCGCCCTTCGTAGAAATGGCTACGACCTATACGGCCATTCACCGGGGCAGTGATCAGGGTGTTGTCCAGATCAAATTTTGCTTTAACCAGATCGCTTTGTGCAGCTTCCAGAGCAGCTTTAGCTGCCAGCACTTCGGCTTCGGCATCGTCAAGATTCTTTTTACTGACAGCCTGCTTCTCAAGCAGCGGTTTCACACGAGCCAAATCTTGTTTAGCCAGAGTCAGTCGCGCCTGGGCCTCAGCTACTTTTGCTTTGCTGCTGAGGTAAATGGCTTTAAATGGCACGGGATCAATCAGGTACAGTTGATCTCCTTTTTTAACATTCCGACCTTCCGTAAAAAAAACTTTTTTGATAATACCACTTACCTGCGATCGAATCTCCACTGGGCGGAAGGCCTCAGTCTGTCCAATAAATTCCGGCTCATCTTCAATCGTTCGTGCAGTCGCAGTAATGACTTCCACTTGAGGAATAGGCGGTGATAAATTGGTGGATGGTTCCTTGGCACAGCCAGCAAGCAGAACCAGGCATAATCCGACACTCATGCTCATCATGGCACGCCCAGTGCGAGCGATTAATACGATTAGCCCTTTGATTGGTTGGTACATAGACTCGACTCTTAGTTTTTAGTTATTCTTATCAAGGAAAGGGTCTTTGAAAGACAGCTGATATGATAATCAAAAATCTATTAGAGAATTCAGCTTCTGCCAAAGTTCAGCTTTACTTCCTCAACAACTTTTTATCATCACGGCATCCATCCGCCACCCAAGGCTTTATAGAGTTGAACGATCGATACCAGATGAAGGCGATGCGTTGCCATGAGCGCAAATTCGGCATCGAACAGCGTACGCTTGGCAAGCAGCACATCGACATAGCTGGTGATGCCTCCCTGGTAGCGAAGATCCGCTACACGCAAAGCTGAGCGCAGTGCTTCGACTTGCTCTTGTTGTGCTTTGCGCTGATCGCTGGCAGTACGAATGGCTACCAGCGCATCTTCCACCTCCCTAAACGCCACCAGAATGGTTTGTTCGTATTGCGCCAACGCCTGCCTTGCACGCGCTTCCGCAGCTCGTTGCTCAAAACCCAGGCTTTGTGCGTTCAGTAGTGGGCCTGCCAGCCCAACTCCACCCACACCAAATTTGGCATCAGAAAGCAATAAATTGGACAATGACGGGCTGGCCACACCCAGGAAGCCCGTCAATGAAATTTTGGGAAATCGTTCCGCTTTGGCTACCCCAATCCTGGCAGTGGCAGCCGCCAAAGTTTGTTCTGCCTGAAGAATATCAGGACGTCGTTGCAACAACTCGGAAGGCAGGCCAGCGGGTACTTCAGGTGGTATCAGCTGTTCTGTCAGAGGGCGCCCGCGTGCAATCGATACCGGGTTTCTTCCCAACAACACACTGAGCTCATTTTCCTTCTGGATCATTGATCGCTCAAGCTCAGCCACTCGGGCAACGGCATTTGCCCGCTCCGCCTCAAACTGATCCAGATCAAGGCGGGAAATGACCCCTTCTTGCAGCTGCGCCCGGGAAATGGCAACCGATTCTTCCCACGAAAACAATGCGTGCTTGGCAATATCCAGCTGCATATCAAATTGCAAAAGATCAAAGTAGGATTGCGCCACTCCACTGACTAACGTCAGAACGACGGCGCGGCGGTTTTCCTCACGCGCAAGGAGATCAGCACGAGCAGCTTCATTGGAGCGACGGATCCTGCCCCAGATATCCATTTCCCAATTCAGGATTGTCTGGCCAAAATAATTAAAAGATGACGGAAATCCGGGAGGAGCGAATCCACCGAGCTTGCCAGCCGCTGGGGCATTAGCTGATACGTCCATTTTGGGTAGAAAATCCATGCGCGCAGTATTGAGACGTGCTTGTAGCTCCTCAACACTTGCTACAGCTTGTTTAAGGTCTTTATTCTCCAGCAAAGCCTGATTGATAAGCCGCCGGAGTTCTTCATCATGAAGAAGCTCCCACCAGGGAAGATTGGCAAGAGACTGCCCTTCCGTCTCAGTCATACGAAAATTGTCAGCAATATCGATACGAGGCCGAGCATAGTCAGGCCCCATGGCACAGGATGCGAGCAACAAAATCGGCAGTAACCACACCATGCGGAACCAGCTGTTCCGGCAGTAATAGCGTTTCATCCCTAATAGACAGGGTGTCAGGGATGTTTGGCTAAATCTAACAAAAGCCATGTTGATTGCACCGACCATTTTAGAACCCATAAACGAAGCAGCTACCACCTTCAAAAACAAGAATGTTTTAAATACAATAGCACACCATTTCCTATTTGTATCTCCCGTATCTCCCAAGAAGCATAAAAAACCAAGCCATGTTTCCGTCATTCCTTTACCTTATTGAGACGGTCTGGTCGCGACAGTGATCATCCAGCCAACACCGAAGCGGTCGGTGAGCATGCCAAAGCACGGTGACCAGAATGTCTTGGTCAACGACATCTGCACCTGACCACCATCGGCAAGTGCGGCAAAAGCGCGATCAGCTTCGGCTTCTGTCGGTACGCTAAGCGACAGGGAAAAGCCGCTGAAACCCGCACCTTCCTGGCATCCGTCGGAAGCCATCAGTGTAGTTGTACCGATACGGAAAGTTGTGTGCATAATTTTGTTTTCACCGCCTGGCGGTAGCATGCCAGGCGGTGAGGGTTCAGGGCTGTCTTTGTGACGCAACAGTATCTCTACCTGAGCACCGAGTGCTGTACGGTAGAAATCGAGAGCTTCTTCGCAACGTCCACTGAAAAACAGGTAAGGCTCGATACATGTGTTTGGCATGATAGTTCCTTGAATTTAAGATTAGTCAATGATGACTGACTTCGCTAGATGAGCTCCTCCAGCTTACCTTATTCCATTTCCAAATCAAATATGACACAAGAGCGAACCGCAGACAGTATAAATAATACGGCGGAGAAGCCAACAAAATCAGGTTTGATTTAGAAATGGAATTACGTCCGCCGCATAGGTGTGTCCCTGCTTAAGCATGCACCAGCGTCTTGAAACCACCGTATGCCATTTTCTTGTAATCAAATAGCTGATTGGCAGGGTCACACATTTCCTTCAAACGAGGATCAGCCATGACCCTTGCGTTTACAGCGTCACGATGTTCACGGGATTCGAACACGATCCACGCGAACACTACAGTATCATCAGGACCTGCATTGGCTATCTTCATAAAAGAAATCATATCCTTGACTTCCAGATCGTCGCCGATGCATTCCCAATAATCGAGCGCACCGTGCTCTTTCCAGATCTGGCTCGCTTGCTCAGCCATACGCTTGTAATCGTTAATCTTGTCTTTCGGGAGTGGAATCACAAATCCATCTACATAATTGCTCATACCATG
The DNA here is from genome assembly GCF_900107265.1 of Nitrosomonas sp. Nm33. Taxonomy (GTDB): domain Bacteria; phylum Pseudomonadota; class Gammaproteobacteria; order Burkholderiales; family Nitrosomonadaceae; genus Nitrosomonas. The sequence goes on from NZ_FNPJ01000005.1 coordinate 15,068, forward strand.
GTTTCCTTTTAAATAAAGGTGATTCAGATTATTCATTTTGCTAGAAATCACCTAGTCAGCAAACGAAAATATGGCGATCCGAGATTTTTCCAGATTTTGAAACCAAAATGATCCAACTTTTCTTCCTAAGTTGCAATACACCAGCCGTTCAATCTGGTCAGCATAGTATTCTCTCGTTGGTGGTAGCGGTTATTAAACAGATAACGCCGATCTGTTGTTCAGTCAATCCGGGGGCAATGCGCTGAGCTTATTGCCCTACAGGCTCATTCCTAATTCCATTTCCAAATCAAGGATAACACGAAGGCGAACCGCAGACAGTATAAATAATACGGCAAGGTGAAGCCGACAAAGTCAGGTTTGATTTAGAAATGGAATAACATGATCAAAGATACCGATGCTCGCAGCTGCAGAACCCACACAGTGAACTCTGTATCTGGTTGAGTGCTTTGCTAGTCAGGTGTGTTCTTCAATTGCTTTCAACAGGAGCTCAGCAACAGCACCGCCTGATGCTGGATTCTGACCGCTGATGAGTCTGTGGTCCTCAACGGCAAAGGCAGTCCAGGGCTCATCCGCCTTTTGATAGATGGCGCCCCGAGCAACCAGTTCGGTTTCAGTGAGATAAGGCACATACTTGTCCAGCTCGACAAGTTTTTCCTCCTCGTTTGAGAAACCTGTAACCTTTTTCCCCTTCACCAGCAGGGTGCCATCGGACAGTTTGATGTTCAGCAAACCTGCAGCGCCATGGCAAACAGACGACACATAGCCTCCTTTTTCATAAATCTTGCGACCAATGGCCTGAAGTGCCGCGTTATCAGGGAAGTCCCACACTACCCCATGTCCCCCAGTAAAGTAGATGGCAACATAGTCGTCAGGATTGATTTCACTAGGCTTTAATGTGGAGCCAAGACGATTCATGAACCCCTTGTTGTGGTACCAGGTCCAGTCAATATCGTCTGCCATGACAAGACTATGAGGATCAATTGGCGTATAACCACCTTGGGGACTTACATAATCCACCTCGTAACCAGCCTCTTCGACTTTCTTGACAAAGTGAACGGCTTCGCCTAGCCACAGACCGGTGGCACACTTCAAGTTCGGATACTTCTCAACACTGGTTAGAACGACGAGAATCTTCTTACCCATAACTTATCTCCTTTTATTAATATGCCGATAAGCAGGAGGCATACTTTACTCTCATACCCGCAGATACTCCTTTTTCTCCCCCAACCAGCGCTGAAGATGACGCTGGGCTGCTTCTGGATAGTCACACAACAAGGTTTCTGCTACGGCCCTTGCTGCTTCGAGTAAATCCATATCCTGTTGCAGATCAGCAAAGCGCAGCATCGGAATGCCGCTCTGACGTGTGCCCAGGAATTCTCCTGGACCCCGCAGTTTGAGATCCTGCCGTGCAATTTCAAAACCATCGCTATGCTCGAAAATGATGCGCAGCCGTTCGCGCGCAATTTGAGACAATGGTTTCTGATATAGCAACACACATATTCCCGCTTCACTGCCACGGCCAATACGACCACGCAGTTGATGAAGCTGTGATAAGCCCATACGCTCTGCATGCTCAATCACCATCAATGAAGCATTCGGCACATCCACTCCCACTTCGATCACGGTAGTGGCAACCAATAACTGAACCTCTCCTTGACTGAAAGCGGTCATGATGGCTGATTTAACCTGCGCATTCAATCGGCCATGTATCAGACTGATCTTTAACTCAGGAAAAGTCTGGCTCAGTACCTCATAGGTTTCGACTGCTGTATTAAGCTGCAATGCTTCGGACTCTTCAATCAGCGGGCAGACCCAATAGGCCTGCTTTCCTGCATGACATGCTTCCCGTACCCGCGCAATGACTTCATTGCGCCGGCTTTCATCGATCAGTTTGGTGATAACCGGTGATCTGCCCGGTGGTAATCGATCAATGACCGACACATCCAAATCAGCATAATAGCTCATCGAAAGCGTACGCGGGATTGGAGTTGCGCTCATCATCAATTGGTGCGGCAACCAGTTGGATTCACTCCCCTTGTGCCGCAAGGCCAGGCGTTGATGCACACCGAATCGGTGTTGCTCATCGACTATCACTAACCCCAATCGGAAAAACTGGACTTGGTCCTGAAACAAGGCATGTGTGCCGATAGCCAGCATAGCATTACCTGCTGCGATTTCTGTCAGCTCATGATCACGCTGTTTCTTTTTCTGGCTACCGGATAACCATGACACTGTGACACCAAGCGGAGCAAGCCAAGACAAAAATTTTTGATAATGCTGTTCAGCAAGAATCTCGGTTGGCGCCATAATAGCGACTTGATAGTCATTTTCGATTGCTTGTAACGCTGCCAGCGCAGCCACAATCGTTTTGCCACTGCCCACATCACCTTGTAACAGGCGTTGCATGGGGTTTTCAGCTGAAAGATCTCGCTTGATTTCAACAAGTACTTTTTTCTGTGCATCAGTCAGATCAAAAGCAAGCGATGCAAGCAGTGCTTGGGTTAAATGGTTTTTCTCCTGTAAAGCAGGTGCTTGGTAACTTCGTCGCTGACGATAATGCATGCGCATGGATAATTGCTGCGCCAATAGCTCGTCGAACTTGATTCGACGCCAGGCCGGATGGGTGCGAGATTGCAATAAACCGATGGCGACATCGGGTAGGGGTTGATGCAAAAGACAGATGCTTTCTCTAAATCCTGACAGACGATACTGCATCAATATTGTTTCCGGCAGCGTTTCCGCCATGTATTCGCTGCTATGATTATTACTGAGCGCTTGTTGAATCAGTTTGGTAATGGTTGTTTGTGCAATGCCCGCTGTTATTGGGTAAACAGGCGTCAAGGTGTCAGCGAGCGGCGATTTCTCACGCACGATCCGGCACTTGGGATGAATCATTTCCAGGCCAAAGAAACCGGTGCGTGCTTCGCCCAACACTCTTATCCGAGCCCCTATCGAATAAGCTTTCACTTGGCTTGGATAAAAATGAAGGAAGCGGAGATAAAGGACTCCAGTGGAATCCTTTATCTGGCATACCAATTGCCGTCTCGGACGCGTGATGATTTCGCTATGAACGATAACTCCCTCGACCTGACCAGTCTTACCACCAGGGATATCCCTGATGGGGTAAAGCCGTGTCTCATCTTCATAACGAAGCGGTAAATGCAAAATCAGTTCTAATTCATTGCGAATACCCAATTTGACCAGCTTTTGCTGCAGTTGGGGATTGATACAAGAAAAGGGATTGCTTTTGAGCGCGTTCAAGTGAGTCGCTTGATTGTCCTTCGTTATTACATTTCCACCTGGATAATTGCACTATTGCCTTACTATTTAGGCAGTACCATCACGGCATCCATTTCAACCAGTGCGCCACGTGGAAGAGCTGCCACACCAATCGCTGCTCGCGCAGGATAGGGCTGGCTAAAATGATTGGCCATGATTTCATTAACCTTGGTAAAATTGGCAAGATCCGTTAAATAAACGTTTAATTTGACGATATCAGCCAGACTGCCACCGCTTGCCACTGCCACTGCTTTCATATTGAGTATGACACGCACGATTTGTGATTCGATGCCTTCTACCATTTGCATAGTCGATGGATCCAGTCCAATTTGGCCAGAAAGATAGACTGCCTCACCTCCACTCACTCGTATTGCCTGCGAATAAGTGCCAATAGCTTGCGGGGCATCAGTCGTCTGGATAATTTGTTTATTCATTCTATCTCCTCAAATATTAAAATAATATAACTTCAGTTAATGTTTTTTTGTTTAAGCGCTTAGGTATATTCCAATAAATCAACTTTTTTTACCGCAATTCTGATTCCTCGAACAAATCCATGCAAAAACTCGTTATTTATGGTGGTAAACCACTTTCTGGTGAAATCAGCATTTCTGGCGCAAAAAATGCAGCATTACCAGCGCTGTGCGCCTCATTGTTGACAAATGACACACTCACTCTCAGAAATGTCCCTGATCTCAAAGATGTCACGACCATGCTGAACTTGTTGAAACAAATGGGCGTAACTATCTTAACAAACGATCAGTCAGAAATGGAGTTATCTGCTGCCGATCTTACCAATCCAACCGCCCCTTATGAAATGGTCAAAACCATGCGTGCTGCCATACTGGTACTTGGACCGCTACTTGCCCATAAGGGTGAAGCCATCATTTCCTTGCCTGGGGGCTGTGCCATCGGCCTGCGCCCTGTAGACCAGCATATCAAAGGTCTCCAAGCCATGGGTGCAGAAATCATAATCGAACATGGTTATATTCATGCCAAAGCTAAAAAGTTAATTGGAACACGGATTGTGATGGATATCGTCACTGTGACCGGTACCGAGAATCTCATGATGGCAGCTTGCCTCGCTTCTGGTTTGACGATATTGGAAAACGCTGCACGGGAGCCCGAGATTATCGATCTGGCACAGTGCCTGATTAAAATGGGGGCAAAAATTGAGGGGGCGGGAACAGATGTCATTACTATTCAAGGTGTCAAGGCATTGCATGGTTGCACGCATGATGTGATGCCTGATCGTATTGAAACAGGAACCTTCCTGACTGCAGTCACTGCCAGTGGCGGCGAAATTCATCTTAAAGGAGCTCAAGCAGGTACGCTGGACGCAGTCATCGATAAACTGCTGGAAGCAGGTGCCATCATCAATTCAGGAAAAAACTGGATTCATCTCACTATGAACCTGCCACCCAAGTCAGTGAGCTTGCGAACGGCTCCCTACCCTGCTTTCCCAACGGATATGCAAGCCCAGTTCATGGCGCTCAATAGCGTAGCTAATGGCACTGCCATCATCACTGAGACAATTTTTGAAAATCGCTTCATGCATGTTCAGGAATTGAAACGCATGAATGCTGAGATCACGGTAGAAGGCAATACTGCCATTGTGCATGGCATACCAAGGCTTGATGGGGCAGGTGTTATGGCTACTGATCTACGTGCGTCAGCAAGCTTGGTTATAGCAGGATTGATCGCGCAGGGTGAAACAATCATTGATCGTATTTACCATCTTGATCGTGGTTATGAGCGTATCGAGCAAAAATTAGCGCAACTGGGGGCACAGATAGCACGCATAAACTAAAATAAAAAAACCCCAGTAAATCATTACTGGGGTTGGATTATAAGAATTTGAAGTAAAAATTAGCTGCCAGCTAACGCAGATTGCTTGTAGCTAACAACCACTGTAGCTAAGCGAGAATTCAGCCCCATAACTGGAATAACCAGCAATTTCTTACCATTAACATCCGATATCATGGTAATTTTTCGTTTTTGAAGTACCTCAGCAGGATAGAGTTCTTTCCCTTCTGCTTCTTCCAGCTTTTTATCTGTTGAAACAAGCAATTTGCCATCATCACTGATCAAAACAACGCGTTCTGTATCTTTCATTTTAACCAGTTCATTCAGATATTGGCTGACCTGATCTAGGTTATTGCGGATTAATTCGCCTCGTACTGCCCATGACAAAACCTGGCCAAAACGTTCTTCTTCTTTGACATATTGACTATCAGCATATTCACGTGCCTTTCTAATCAATATTGAACGCTCTGTTTCAAGAGCTTGGGCGATTTCAGCACGCTCTTTCTCCACGCGGGATTCAGCTTGACTAACCGCAATATATTTCCATGCAATAACCAATAATAAAATCCCCAAAAAAACAAAAAGCGACCATGCCGGTAATTGCATATGCTGGATTTTGGCAATGGGGGCAAATTTTTCACTCAATACGTTCATAAGTGAAGCGGGTTTAGCCCACTCAATTTTGCTTTTTTCGCTTTGATCGCCTTCATTTTGTTTGTACTGATCTGTCATGAAATAGCTCCTTGTTGATGTGACAGGAAAGAAAAGCTCCAATTATCCACTATTCCGGATTGAAGGAAAAGAAAAGTTCATAATATTTTGTATGGATGGGTAAAGTATGTTGCAAGAAGTAAAATATGCTCTCCTTAACCCGGATATTTCACCAAATCGACCTCTACTATAAGGCAAAAGTTGATGAATGAGCGTTCTCGGACAGTTTTATACAAATCCAACTTGCACTCACTGGCCTTCGCAGGCACTGATAGGAGATTTGTGGCATCTTTTCCGTCCCTACTTCACGCCAATAGTCGTAGATAATAGCTTGGTGCGGGATACGTAAATCTGCTCGCAAATCTCCTCACCGTCATCCCGCGTCCTGGCGAAATATCCGGGTTAAACTTAAACTTTACCAACTCAATAAACTCATTCTAAATGGAGAAGAAAACCGCAGTGGAAAATAATGCCAAAACCTGGTCAGGGCGATTCAATGAACCTGTTTCTCAATTGGTTCAGCGATATACCGCCTCAGTAAATTTTGATAAACGATTGGCTGAATACGATATACAAGGATCCCTGGCACATGCACGAATGCTTTCAGCGGTGGGTGTAATCAGCCCAGCTGATCTGACTGCTATCGAACAGGGACTCAGTCAGATTCTTGAAGAAATTCGCAATAATATCTTTGAGTGGCAAATCGAATTAGAAGATGTTCACCTTAATATCGAGAAACGTCTGACAGCATTGATTGGTGATGCAGGGAAAAGATTACATACTGCCCGCTCCCGCAATGATCAGGTAGCTACTGATATCCGGCTTTATCTGCGGGCTTCGATTGATGAGATCGTCAATCTTATCCAATCCATGCAACGGGCTCTTCTGGATTTGGCTGAGCAACATATAGAGACAGTGATGCCTGGTTTTACCCATCTCCAGGTGGCTCAACCTGTTTCATTTGGTCATCATCTGATGGCTTATTATGAAATGCTCTGCAGAGATGTCGCCAGATTGCTAGACTGTCGCAAACGTGTCAATAAATTACCTCTGGGGGCAGCGGCACTAGCTGGAACCAGTTATCCCATCGATCGTGAAATGGTCGCACAAACGCTTGGTTTTGATGGTATTTGCCTAAACTCGCTCGATGCCGTATCGGATCGTGATTTTGCAATTGAATTTTGTACCTGCGCAGCATTGATCATGACCCATCTTTCGCGCTTTTCTGAAGAACTGATTATCTGGATGAGTTCTGCCTTCAATTTTATTCAACTGGCAGATCGTTTCTGTACAGGTTCATCCATTATGCCGCAAAAGAAAAATCCTGATGTACCTGAACTGGTCAGGGGAAAAACAGGGCGTATTAATGGTCATCTGGTTGCATTGCTGACGCTGATGAAATCCCAGCCACTTGCCTACAACAAGGATAATCAGGAAGACAAAGAGCCACTATTTGATACTGTTGATACCTTGGTAGATACACTCCGTATTTATACGGATATGCTTCCTGGCATAACCGTAAATAATGACGTCATGCGTAACGCGGCAATGCGGGGCTATGCCACAGCAACCGATTTGGCAGACTATCTGGTCAAAAAGGGTCTCCCCTTCCGTGATGCCCATGAAATCGTCGCTAAAACGGTTCGTTTTGCTGAAAATAAAAGCTGTGATTTAAGCGAACTTTCGCTGTCTGAATTGAAGCAGTTCTCATCTATCATCGAGCAGGATATTTTTTCGATTTTAACACTTGAAGGCTCAATGAAAAGCCGCAACCACCCTGGTGGAACAGCACCAGCGCAGGTCCGTGCAGCGATTATGCAGGCCAGAAAAGATTTATCTAATCATTGAACTTAAAACTGCAATTGACTGCTTGATTGGAGAGCTAAGCCCATGACATATAGCAGCATTTTCGAAATTTTCTCATTCACCAGAATGGTGGAGCCGCTACAAGGTGTATCATATGTCGCTTCAGGCGCGAATGCGGCGTTGCTCTTCGTTGCAGGGGATGGCCCTGTGGCTTCATCGTGCCTTGCCTCGCATCTGGATCACCACACGCTCCACCCCGTCCAATTGCGGTATTTAGGTTAAATCATGATTCGATCATCCAGTAACTTATCTTCCCAGTCTCCCTGGCTAGAGATCGCAGAACAAATCTGTAGTTCTTTGAATACTCATTTTGTTCTGGAAAAGATCAATGCTGTTGGCGGCGGATGTATCAACGAGACTTACCATATTCAAGGTAATGAGCAGCACTATTTTGTCAAACTGAACAAAGCAAGCAATCTGCCAATGTTTGAGGCAGAAGCGGCTGGTCTTAAAGAAATACAAAATTCTCATACCTTGCGCGTTCCTGAACCCAAGTGCTGGGGTCGTAATGATTTCAGTGCCTGGCTGGTGCTGGAATACCTGGACTTAAGGCATACACCCAATCAACATGCGGAAGCATTAGGTACAGGACTGGCCAGTATGCATCGTACTTTCTCTGACCAGTTCGGGTGGTTTCGTAATAATACAATTGGTTCAACTTTACAGAAAAATGACCGTTCTTCTGATTGGATTCATTTCTGGCGTCATAATCGGTTAGGATATCAACTCCAGCTTGCTCAGATAAACGACTATAAAGGCAAACTACAAACCCAGGGTGAGCGGCTTATAGCCGATCTGGACGTGTTCTTTACTGGATCACGTATCAACGCATGCCTATTGCATGGTGATCTATGGAGTGGCAATTACTCGTTTGATTCGACAGGACAACCTGTACTATTTGATCCTGCCGTATACTATGGAGATCGAGAAGCTGATCTTGCGATGACTGAGCTTTTCGGGGGATTCCCGCCCCAGTTCTACGCGAGCTATCAAGACGCCTATCCGCTTGAGGTGGGCTACCGTACTCGCAAAACACTTTACAATCTTTACCATGTTTTAAATCATCTGAATCTGTTTGGAAGTGGATACCTGCGCCAGGCAGAGCAAATGATGGATAGATTGCTTGCTGAGATAAGATAAAGTTTTGGTGCAGAGCTTTACTATTTTTTGCCTGATTGTAAAGGCATGAGAGACACTATAGAATAAAATCAAAGTCGGATTAAACGTTATAATAATTAATTAATTAGACTCTTTGTTATTTAACGAATCAAATAGGGACTGTTATGGCACAAAGCTCAACAAATATTTCCAAGCGTCTTAAAAGCCTCGAAAAACATCTTGCCGAAGAACATCCGGATAATCCGGTATTGGCTAAGGCAGTTCACAGTTTTCGCAAACTAGATCACGTAGCCCAGAATATCGGTTTACTGGATAGAAACGAATCTTACGCAACCTATGTCACCTGGTGGCCGATGATTGCGGTACTGGGAACATTCTCAGCTGGCAAATCAACTTTTATCAATTCTTACCTGGGCCTGCATTTGCAACGCACGGGTAATCAAGCAGTCGATGATAAATTTACGGTTATTTGCTACAGTAGCCACGATGAAGTTAAAACGTTACCGGGCGTAGCATTGGATGCTGATCCGCGTTTCCCTTTTTACCAAATCAGTCGAAGTATCGCAGAGATTTCAGAAGCCGGTCCTCAGCGCATTGATGCTTACATCCAGCTAAAAACGTGTCCTTCTGAAAAAATCCGTGGCAAGATTTTGATTGACTCTCCTGGATTTGATGCGGATAGTCAACGTAACGCCACTTTACGTCTGACGCAGCATATCATTGATTTATCCGATCTGGTGCTTGTATTTTTTGATGCACGCCACCCCGAGCCAGGCGCCATGAAAGATACTTTGGAATATCTGGTAGCAGGCACCATTAATCGCGCTGACGCCAATAAATTCGTTTATATCCTTAATCAAATGGATGTGACCGCGAAAGAAGACAATCCTGAAGAAGTCGTCTCTGCCTGGCAGCGTTCCTTGGCGCAAGCAGGTTTATTTGCTGGCAAGTTTTACCGGATTTATAATCCTGAAGCCGCTACGCCGATTGAAGATCCACTCATCCGGGAACGTTATGAGAATAAACGTGAAGAAGATATGGCGGAGCTCAATACGCGTATGCAGCAAATTGAAGTTGAACGATCCTATCGTATAGCCGGCATGCTTGAACAAACGGCTGAAACCATCGGCAACCAGGTTATCCACAAACTTACCGGCATGCTCCAAAACTGGAAAAAACGAGTAATTTTGTTTGATAGTATCCTATTCAGTACCTTGCTGATTTTAAGTGGCGTTGCTTTTTGGTTAACTGATAGTTGGAATCTCTTGAAAATATTTGCTGAAAATATTATGGCCTGTGAAACATCATCACTTGTTGGTCTTGGCATAATAGCGGGTGTGATGGGCTATATTCATTTCACCATTCGCAGTAAGGTAGCAGACAATATGATCAAAAAACTCCCTGCAGAATTTGGTCATGATCACACTGCCTGCAAGCAATACACCCAGGCATTCATCAAGAGTACAGCGGCTTATCGACCCATGTTTTTACAAAAACCTGCCGGTTGGAATAACTCAAATCAAAATATTCTTGCTCAGGTGAAAAGCGAAGCCAATGACTATATCCAATCATTGAACGATCAATTTACCAACCCTTCTGGTCACAAAGTGGAAGTTGCAGCTGAAGAGCAACCTGCAGCAGAAAGCGTCACCATACCTGAAGCCAAGGCTGAGCAAGCATAAGAAAAGATCAAAATAAAGCAACCACCCTACTATGTTGAAAAAAGTTAACCCTGTTTTTTAAAAGACTGGTTTCTAGTCAAAAACCCCCGGCCTTGCCGGGGGGTTGCTTTAGTAAAGCGCAGACAGGATAAGCAGTATGACGAGAAGAAATCGACAAAGCTTGTTTTAAGCTATATTCCTATATCCCTCAGTTGGGCAGAATGAAGTGTGTGGTTTTGCGAGTGCAGGGCAAGGCGCAATGACACGGAATGATCGTTCCATTCCAAAGAGTTGCAACCGCAGTCATGGGCTTGCAAAATCGCGCAATCCTTACCAAAGCGGAAACACTCAGAAGGTAAAAATGAAATTTATAGGAAAGGTTATTATATTCGTTAATGCTACGTCAGAGCGAGCGATGATCTGGGGAATCCAGGTTTAATTTACAATCAAAATTACTTGTGCTCAGACTTGTTAGTCCTGGTTTCAATAATCTCAGCATCTTCGATTACAATGGACTTCTCTTCTCCCTCAAACTTTCCAGTTTTTTGTAGTTTGCGCCGCAGCCACCAGAATCTTATTCCTATAGCCGCAGCCACTACCACAATTAAAGCAAAAAAAATCGAAAAAAAGACCATCCCCAGCAACATCGCACCAATAAATAAAGGAAGAAGTGCTAAGAAAAATAACCAGCGTTGCCAAGGTGAACCACCGGGGACAGATCCGTTCTGCGATGACTCTGAATGCTTATAATCAATTGTCCTACTGATGATTATTTTTCTGCGATTATCGTTCATTGTGTTAGCTCCTCTATTTCTGCCACCGTTTTAGGTACATCGATAGTCAGCACTTCATGACCAGCAGTTGTCACTGCCACATCATCTTCGATACGTACCCCAATATTCCAGAAATGCTGCGGAATATTATCTGCTGGACGAATGTAACACCCTGGCTCCACTGTCAAAGTCATTCCCGGGGATAAACAGCGCCATTGACCATTTTGTTTATATTCCCCCGCATCATGAACATCCAGTCCCAACCAATGCCCCGTACGGTGCATGTAAAAACGTTTGTAATCTTCTGATTGAATCACGTCATCCACGCTACCTTGGCAAAGCCCCAGATCAATAAATCCCTGGACCAGCACCTGTAAAGCAGCTTGATGGGGCATATCCCAGGTATTCCCTGGCTGGACTGCCGCGATTGCTGCCATTTGAGCAAAGAGCACGAGCTGATAAATATCTTTTTGTACCGAAGTAAACTTTCTATCTACCGGGAATGTACGGGTGATATCGGCTGCATAACCATTAAATTCACAACCAGCATCGATAAGCAGCAAATCACCAGACTGTAACTGCGCATTATTTTCGATGTAATGTAACACACACGCATTGGCGCCCCCTGCCACGATAGGCGTATAAGCCGGCGCTTGTGAGCCCAACCGGCGGAACTCATGCAATAGCTCGGCTTCGATTTCATATTCATACATGCCAGGTTTAGTCTTCTGCATCGCACGACAATGTGCTCCCGCAGAAATTTTTGCCGCATGGCGCATGAGTGAGAGCTCTTCCTCACTTTTGAACAAGCGCATTTCATCCAAAATGTGACGAATATCACGTATTTCGTGGGGTGCTGAGACGCCGCTACGTACCCGTTCTCTTACCTGATTAACCCAGCTGATGAGGCGCGTATCCCATGTTGTGTCTTGCCCTAACATGGAATAGATAGTGGGTTGATTCTCAAGTAGTTTGGGTATCCATTCATCCAATTTGGCTATGGGATAAGCTGCGTCAAAGCCAAATGCTTCACGTGCAGCATCGGGTCCATAGCGGAAACCATCCCAGATTTCACTTTCCTTATCTTTTTCCCGACAGAATAGTATTTGTTCAGCATTTCTCTGACCATTCTCGCAAATAATGACCAAGACTGCTTCAGGTTCATGGAAACCCGTTAGATAATAAAAATAGCTATCGAAGCGATAGGGATAAAGAGCATCCCGATTTCTGAGTCTTACAGGAGACGTTGCAATGATGGCAGCGCCTTTCTGCATTTGTGACAATAAGTGTAAACGCCGATCGCTAAAAGTTTTGATTTGATTCATAGTGGCTTGATTTTTACAGGAATCCTCAGGGAAAGCAATGCAAAATGGCTTTTTTCACAAAGACTAATGCGCCTGTTCCCAATTATTACCCACACCCACTTCGACTCGAAGGGGCACATTAAGTTTGCTGACATTTTCCATTAAATCTGGCAATACATGTTTTACAATATCGACTTCTTCATTAGGTACTTCCAAGACTAATTCATCGTGAACCTGCATGATGAGCTTGCTGTGCATTTTTTCCTTTATCAGCCATTCATGCACAGCAATCATTGCAAGCTTAATGATATCTGCTGCAGTGCCTTGCATGGGTGCATTGATAGCGGCACGCTCCGCTGCCAGTTTACGATTGTGATTGGCGCTGTTGATTTCCGGCAGCCATAATCGACGACCAAATACAGTCTCGACATATCCTTTCTCCCTGGCCTGCAATCGGATTCTCTGCATATATTCAGCGACCCCGGGATAACGTGCGAAATAGCGATCGATATAAATACGCGCGGCACTACGCTCAATTCCTAATTGGGTTGCCAGACCATAATCAGACATACCATAAATGAGTCCAAAATTGATTACTTTGGCATAGCGACGCTGTTCCTGATCAACCTGACCCTGCGATATGCCAAACACTTCCGCTGCAGTGGCACGGTGAATATCCTCATCGGCAGCAAATGCTTTAAGCAACCCATTATCCTGAGAGATATGCGCCATGATGCGCAATTCAATCTGAGAATAATCCGCCGAAATAATACGACTACCAGGGGGTGCTATGAATGCTTCCCGAATACGTCGACCTTCCTGCCTGCGGACCGGTATATTTTGTAAATTTGGGTCATTGCTAGCCAACCTGCCGGTTACGGCAACCGCCTGCGCATAAGTGGTATGTACCCGATGGGTATTGTTATCCACCATTAAAGGTAATTTATCCGTGTAAGTCGACTTAAGTTTGGCCAGGCCACGATATTCAAGCAGAATCTTAGGTAGCGGATAATCGAGCGCGAGTTGCTGTAAAACGTCTTCATCGGTCGATGGTGAGCCTTTGGGTGTTTTCTTGATAACCGGTAATTTAAGCTGGTTAAATAAAATTTCCTGGATTTGTTTGGTCGAATTCAAATTAAATGCTTGCCCGGCAATCAAACAAGCCTGCTGTTCCAGCGCCAGTAATTGCTTTTCCAGCTCACGGCTTAGCGCCTGGAGAAGGTCCACATCCAGCAACACCCCATTACGCTCGATCTGAAATAACACATTGAGTAACGGCATCTCGATATGGCGATAAATATAGTCGAGTTGTGTTTGACATGCCATCTTCGGGTATAAGTATTGATGCAATTGCAGCGTAATATCAGCATCTTCTGCTGCATAGCGCGTCGCCTCATCAAGCATGACCTGATCAAATCCAATCCGACTGACACCTTTACCCGTTACTTCATCATAGGTAATCGTTTTTACACCTAAATGGCGCAATGCCATGCTATCCATATTGTGCGGATGATGGGATTCCAGCACATACGATTGCAGCAAGGTATCATGCGCAATACCATTCAGACTGATGCCACGATTAGCAAAAACATGTTTGTCGTATTTCAGATTCTGCCCAACTTTCAATTTTGCTGGATTCTCAAGCCAGGATTTCATTTTGCTCAACACAAAATTGATATTTAATTGTTGTGGCGCACCAGGAAAACAGTGAGTAAGTGGCAAATAAGCTGCTTGACCCGGTTCAATACATAACGAAATTCCTACCAATTGCGCCTGCAGTGGATTCAAACCAGTCGTTTCAGTATCGAGCGAAACCAATGGTGCTGTATCGCAATGCGCAAGCCATTTGTTCAACTGATCTTCCGTAAGAATAGTTTCATAAGCAACTGATGTGATTTCACTGGATATGGATGCTGCTGCACTGATTTGCTCTTGCTGTGCAGCAGCTAGTGGATCTGACTGAGCAGAGCCAGATTGCTTATTCTGCTGCAGCTCACGTAACCAGGTTTTAAAGTCCAGGCGTTCAAAGAGTGTTACCAGCTTTTGAGTATTCTGCGGTCTAACCACCAGATCTTCCCAATCAGTTGAAAGATTCACATCACACTTAATCGTCAGTAATGTGCGTGATATCTCTAACCAAGGCATTGCTTTGCGCAGATTTTCTCCGACGACCCCACCTATTTCACTGGCATGCGCGATGATATTATCCAGGCTGCCGTACTGGGTCAGCCACTTCACTGCAGTTTTAGGTCCCACTTTCTCAACCCCTGGAATATTATCCGTGCTGTCACCTACCAGCCCCAGGTAATCGAGTATCTGCGCAGGCATTACGCCAAACTTCTTCAATACCCCCGCCTCATCCAGAATCTCATTGCTCATGGTATTAACGAGTTTGATACCAGAATTTACCAATTGGGCGATATCTTTATCACCCGTTGAAATAACGCATTGCATACCTGATTGCTCCGCTTTTTTAGCAAGAGTCCCGATCACATCATCTGCTTCAACTCCTTCAATTATCAGTAAAGGCCATCCCATTGCCTCGATACATTCGAGCAATGGCGCAATTTGTTCAGACAAATCTGCCGGCATGGAAGGACGATGCGCTTTGTATTGCGGATAAATATCATCACGAAAAGTTTTGCCTTTTGCATCAAACACGCACGCGCTATAATCTGCGTGGTAATCCTTGTGCAAGCGACGTAACATATTAAGTACACCGTAAATTGCGCCAGTTGGCTCATTTTGCCGGTTGCGTAAATCGGGTAGTGCATGAAAAGCACGATATAAATAAGATGAACCATCAACTAACAAAAGCGTTTTCATCTAGAAAAGAACCTCTATGAGCTTGGAAGAAAAACTAAGCGCTGTTATATCTCTTGAGAAACCTTTGCCGACAAAAGAGTCATGGCGCGTATTTGGAATCATGTCTGAGTTTGTCGAAGGCGCAGAGCGACTAGAATTTATTCAGCCAGCAGTCAGTATATTTGGGAGCGCACGAACTGAACCAAGTCACCCTTATTATAAATTAACTGAAGCCATTGCACGGCAATTGTCGGATGCAGGTTTCTCAGTCATTTCGGGTGGTGGCCCAGGCATCATGGAAGCAGCCAACAAAGGCGCCTTTTATGGCAAGGCTCCCAGCGTCGGCCTTAATATCCAGCTCCCTCATGAGCAACACCGCAATATTTATCAGGATGTCAGCCAAACATTCCGCCATTTTTTCGCCCGTAAGTATATGTTTGTCAGGTTTGCGACAGCCTATATCGTCATGCCTGGAGGATTTGGTACACTGGACGAACTGATGGAAGCTCTCACACTTGTCCAGACTGGCAAAACAAGAAAAATGCCTATTATTTTAGTGTGCTCGGATTTCTGGCGTGGTCTGCTTGATTGGTTTCAGCAAGTGCTCATCCACGAAGGTTATATCTTACCAGAAGATATGAATCTAATTCAGATCATTGATGAGCCCGCCGAGATTGTCAATGCCATCTTTCAATATTATGAAACCTCTGGCTTTGAACCCACAGCTGCCGAGAAGGAAATCCAGCTTAATTTGTAATAATTCACTTTGTTTGAGATAGAATGAACGCTACCATTCGCCGGAGATCAGCATGCAACCTATAAAGACTACTCTATTTTTGTGTGCTATTTGTTTTACGTTGCCTGTATCCGCACAATCTACCCGGAAACCAGCTGATCAACCACCACTTCCCGAGCTGCCTGATTTAGCGCCCCATAACGGACCAGAACTGCCTGATCTGGGGATCGATTCCTCCCTGGAACCGCAAGTAACAATTAAAGAAGGTAAAGAAGCGACTGTAGAGGAATATCGGGTCAATGGTCAGTTATATATGATCAAAGTCATTCCTCGCATTGGCAAACCATTCTACCTTTTAAATAAACGCAGTCCTGTGGGTGAGCCACATCGAGGTGATCTTGAAGGTTATGGTGTAAACGTTCCGATGTGGGAAATTTACAGATTTTAAAACTATAAACGTAATCGGCATGAGAAAATAATAGCCACGTAAGGCTTAAATCTATTTATTGACGCTTTTTCCATTGTTTACTCATGTCTGTCTTTACTCCGGTTACCAAGGAACAACTATCAATCTGGCTCCAAGATTATCCACTCGGTACATTGATCGATCTTCAAGGTATCTCATCTGGCATAGAAAATACCAATTATCTGGTTACAACGACGCTTGGCAAATACATTCTGACACTGTTTGAGAAACTAACTGCAGCAGAACTCCCCTTCTACCTTAATCTGATGGCTCACTTATCATATCAAGGTATTCCATGTCCCAATCCAATTGCTACGCGCGGGCAGAAACTGTTAGGTGAATTGAATGACAAACCGGCCAGTATCGTTACCTTTTTACCTGGTAAATCAGTGACACATCCTACTGTTGAACAATGTGCCGAGATTGGGGGAATGTTAGCCAGAATGCACTTAGCTGGCTTATCTTACCCCGTAAAGATGGCCAATCCACGTGGTTTAAAATGGTGGAACACGGCAGCAAAAGAAGTAATGCCGTTTCTTACGAAAGAGGAGCAAATATTACTTAGCGAAGAATTGCAATTTCAGGCATTACATCAAACAGAGGTTCTCCCGCAGGGAGTAATCCATGCTGATCTATTTCGCGACAATGTATTATTCATTAATACATCGATCGGTGGCATTATCGATTTCTATTTTGCGTGTAATGATGCATTTTTGTACGACCTTGCTATCACAATCAATGATTGGTGCATATCTGAAGATAGTGTATTAGACGAGATGCGCGCACATGCACTATTAACAGCATATCACCGCATACGACCTCTGATCAACGAAGAGCAGAAGGCATGGCCACAAATGCTGCGTGCCGGCGCATTACGTTTCTGGATATCGCGTTTATATGATTACTACTTGCCTCGAGAAGGAGAGCTCACTCATAAGAAAGATCCGACACATTTCAGAGAAGTTTTGAAATATCATCTGACTAATCATTCCAAATTGATGCGAATCTGGATTAACTAATCAACTAAAATAATTTACGTGCTATCTTGATCATTAACCCTAATTCCATTTCCAAATCAGGCATGACGCAAGAGCGAGCCGCAGACAGTATAAATAATACGGCAAGATGAAGCTGACAAAGTCAGGTTTGATTTGGAAATGGAATAACCAGAAAGGAAATGTGAATAAATGGAAATTCTTCTCCCAGGCATAATTTATTAAAATCATCCGTTGTAATTCACATATTTCCAGAAAATAGTGAATATTTCTAGCAAGTTATCAAATTTTCAGATCAATTAACAAAATTTATTGGAGAGAACAAATTGATAGAAGCTCGACAGGTTCGTGGTAGAGAAGGGTTGCAGTGGATACTGAGTGGTTTTTATTTGTTTCGCTTATCCCCATTTGTCTGGATATTGCTGTGTTTCACACTCATATTAATCGCCGCTACACTGGAGCTTCTGCCATTGCTCGGAAAATTTATTTTCACGCTCCTTTCTCCAGTTTTTATGGCTGGAATCATGGTAGGCTGCAAAAGTTTGGAACAGGGTGATCAATTAGAGCTTGGTCATTTATTTCTCGGTTTCAAAAAAAATACAGTACCGCTGATTACGATAGGAGGATTTTATCTGATTGGTCAAGTTCTGATAATCGGTGTGTTCATGATGATAGGAGGAAACGCACTGGTCGACATGCTGCTCTATGGAAAAAGATTTGGTGAGCATGAACTGATGGGCGTGATGGATAATATTCTGTCTGCATCAATCGTTGGATTGCTGCTGACGGTTCCACTTATGATGGCAATTTGGTTTGCTCCTTTACTGGTCATGTTCGAGAATATGCCACCTTTTATTGCCATACGAAAAAGCTTTTTTGCCTGTTTGAAAAATGTTATTCCCTTTCAGATCTATGCCATTGTGCTCATCATACTGGGTGTGCTTGCCATTATGCCTTATGGATTAGGGCTCTTTATTTATATTCCTACTGTATTTGCCTCCATCTACGTCAGTTATCAGGATATTTTTCACCCTGAATCCACAGTTATCGACAAAGAAGCTATAGAGAAAAAGGAAAAGGAAGAAGGTACAGAAGGTAACTCATAAACCTGCAAATGATCTTCATTACAAAGGTGTCAGTTTGGCATATTCCAGCAGGAGCCATTTGGTTCCTGCACGATTGAATTGAACCTGAACTCGCATGTCAGAGCCTTGACCCTCATAGTTTATAATTACCCCAGTTCCAAACTTTGCATGCGAAACATTCTGTCCTATACGCCAACCAGATGACTGTTTAGATGACTGTTCTGCTGAATCCGAAGCCAATCTTTCCGGCTTCACACCTCTGGCAACCGGCTGCCCCCATGAATTTCTGCTGAGGGGAAATCCTCCCTGCTCATTAACAAATTGAAAAGACTCGTTGTTAGCCTTGGATAGTGGCTGTAGCCATTTCAGCAAATGATCTGGTAATTCAGTTATAAATCGCGAAGCAACGTTGTAATGCGTCTGACCATGCAGCATCCGGCTTTGCGAAAAGCTCAGATATAATCGCCGCCGTGCACGTGTCATCGCCACATACATCAAACGTCGCTCTTCTTCCAGACCATTCACTTCATTGCGGCTATTCTCGTGTGGAAACAGCCCTTCTTCCAGTCCGCTCAGAAACACAGTATGGAATTCCAGCCCCTTGGCTGCATGAACAGTCATAAGTTGCAGGGCATCCTGATGATGATCTGCCTGATGCTCACCTCCTTCGAGTGAGGCATGGGAAAGAAATGCTATCAAACTGTCATCTTCAGCTTCGTGCACAAAGCTAGTCGCTGCATTGATTAATTCATTCAGATTTTCCAGTCGCTCTGCGCCATCACGCTCCAAACCGTAATAACTCAATAATCCACTATGGGCCAGTATGTAACGGATGATCTCGGGTAACGGCAAATTGACACAAGCACGCTGCATCGTCATGATCAAGGTAACAAAGCTTGGAAGTCCTTTTTTTACCTTGCTTTCATCAGAAATAGCAGCTGTCTCATTGCCACACTTTTTGTGGGCTGCAGCCCATAAGCTCGATTGGTGTAATTTTGCCTCATCCTGCAATTGCTCCAGGCTACGCGCACCAATGCCACGGGGTGGGAAATTGATCACCCGTAACAACGCATGATCATCATCAGGATGCGCAATCAATCGCAAATAAGCAAGTGCATGCTTGATCTCCTGCCGTTCAAAAAAGCGCATGCCACCATAGACTCGATAAGATAATGAAGCATTGAACAGACTATGTTCCAATACACGTGACTGGGCATTGGATCGATATAGTAAAGCGATATCGGAAAGCGCAACGCCCTCTGAATGAAGCGCTTTGATCTCATCAGCGATAAAGGCAGCTTCATCAAAATCTGTCACAGCGTTATACACACGCACGGGCTCACCACACCCTTCAGAAGTCCACAGGTTCTTGCCAAGACGCCCGCGATTGTGTTCTATCAAGGCATTTGCTGCTTCCAGAATATTACCGTGGGAACGGTAGTTTTGCTCCAGTTTGATAATTTTCTGAATAGCAAAATCACGCTCCAAATCCTGCATATTCCCCGTATGAGCACCCCGGAATGCATAGATGCTTTGATCATCATCCCCTACTGCAAATACGACAGCAGATTTCGGTGAATCCACACCTGCCAGTAATTTGAGCCATCGGTATTGCAATCGATTGGTATCCTGAAATTCATCTACCAGAATATGGCTGAAGCGATCCCAATAATGATTACGCAGAATCTCGTTATGAGTCAGTAATTCGTAGCACCGTAATAGGAGTTCGGCAAAATCAACGATACCTTCCCGCATACACAATGTTTCATACACGTGGTAAAACTCGAGCATCTTGCGAGTGAAACTGTCGTGCGCTTCAACCTGAGACGCACGCAACCCCTCTTCTTTTGCATGATTGATAAACCATTGGATCTGCCGAGGTGGAAATGCTTTCTCATCCACTGCAAGATCCTTCAGCAATCGCTTGATAACCGCTTGCTGATCGCCTATATCGAGAATTTGAAATGTCTTTGGTAATCCAGCATCCTGATAATGTGCGCGCAACATACGGTGGCACAAGCCATGAAAGGTTCCGACCCACATTCCGCGCGTATTGATAGGCAGCATAGCAGCAATACGCACCATCATTTCCCTGGCTGCTTTATTAGTAAACGTGACAGCGAGAATACCGTTTGGACTAACCTGACCTGAATGGATCAGGTAGGCGATACGGGTTGTCAGCACACGTGTTTTGCCACTTCCTGCGCCGGCCAGTATCAGTGCCGATTGATGCGGTAATGTGACAGCTTTGTGTTGCTCTGGATTCAATCCAGAAAGTAAGGAAATCATAACTCAGAAAACACAGCGTTGCAGTCTACCCTGCCTGAGGGTACATGATAAATTATCATAAAACTCACCACCTTCCCCAGGCAGGATTTGAGGAATTATTGTTTACTTTTTGCAGCCAAATCCAGAATCAAGGGTGTCAAAATCAATTCAATTGCCAAGCCCATTTTGCCGCCTGGTACGACCATGGTATTGGGGCGTGACATGAATGAATCATGAATCATGTTTAGCAAGAACGGAAAATCCACATTCTTGTAATCACGGAAACGGATGACCACCATACTTTCATCCAACGACGGAATCTCACGCGCAATAAAAGGATTGGAGGTATCGACTGTTGGAACACGCTGGAAATTGATATGTGTGCGTGAGAACTGCGGAGTAATGTAGTGTACATAGTCATGCATACGACGCAAAATGGTCTGCGTTACGGCTTCTGCCGAATAGCCACGCGCGCTGGTGTCACGGTGGATTTTCTGTATCCATTCGAGATTGACGATAGGTACGACACCCACGAGGAGATCCACATATTTTGATACATCCGCGGTATCGCTTGTTACACCCCCATGCAAGCCCTCATAAAACAAAAGATCGGTGCCGGGTCCAATTGATTTCCAAGGAGTAAAGGTACCAGGCTTTTGATTGTAAGGAGCAGCTTCTTCTTCATTATGAAGGTACAAGCGGGTCATACCCGAGCCAGTTTCACCATATTCTTTGAATAAGGCTTCCAGTTTCTCAAATTCATTCGCTTCTGGCCCAAAATGGCTGATAGCACGCCCGCCGCTTTTCTCTGAGTCTGCAACTGCGTTTTTCATGGCTTCGCGGTCGTAGCGGTGGAAACTATCCCCTTCCACGACAGTGACATTCAGTTTTTCCCGACGAAAGATATGCTCAAAACTATTCTTAACCGTGGATGTGCCAGCACCAGATGAACCGGTCACGGCAATAACGGGATGTTTTTGCGACATTTTACTACTATCTCCTTAAATATAAAAAAAATGCTAAATTTCCAGATAGATGATCTCCACGCCACAGAGTTTGCAAAAACTGTAGCGCGTGGCTGAGAACAAAATAGACAGAACGCAGCGACAAGAAAACGAGTTGACAAGTTTCGATAAAATAAATGCTGCGGATTTCGATAAAACGAAGTTTTAATGCAACTACGTTTTGACGTAATTACATCACGTATCAAAAGATAGGCGAAGTGTAAGTATCGCCCGACGCGGCTATCGAGACGTGCAGCTGATTTTTTCACAAGCTCTCAGGCATTAACCCTGTATGATACCTCCTTTCCACGTTATTTTGCAGATAATCATCTCAAAATATAAATTGGAAAGAATCTACCCCGGATATGCTTCCTCCCCAACACCCATACCAGTAAGATAGCTACAAGCTACCAACGTCTGGAATCATCACTTCATACAATGCGGATTCTTGCCTGCAGCCCTAGCTTGCTGCTGGAGCTGTTGCGCTTGCGGTAAGCGTGCTTGCAGATCCTCAATCCGCGTAGTATGGGAGGGATGCGTCGAAAGAAATTCGACAGGACGCGGACCTTGGCTTGCTTGCGCCATTTTTAACCATAATGTAATGCTTTCCGCGGGATTGAAGCCTGCTTTGGCCATGAGATCCAATCCGATCGTATCGGCTTCACTTTCATGCAATCTGCTAAAAGGCAAGATGATCCCATACTCTGCGCCGACCCCCAGTAAACCGATCGCAGTCTGGCCCATAGCTGTCTGCGGCGCTGCCACCGCTTGAACCAAGGCTATGCCAGCTTGGGCACCTAATTGTTGGGACAGGCGCTCATTGCTATGTCTGGCTAAAACATGACCGACTTCATGTCCGATGACCGCAGCCAATTGATCTTGATTATCAACCAGATTAATCAAACCAGTATATACGCCAATTTTTCTACCTGGTAGTGCAAATGCGTTGAGCGACGGATCCTCAAAAACAACAACTTCCCAATTTCCTCCCACTTCTTGTGCAATGGCGCTGGCTACACAATGCACAAACTGATCGTTCTTAACGTTGCGACTGATAGGTTTTTCATTTTTCAAATTCTGAAATGCCTGCAGTCCCATGCTATCCACCTCTGCATCTGGCATAAAAGCCAATTGTGTTCTGCCAGTTGGTGTTGTGGCGCATGCAGTCAGAAAAAAAACGAACAATAAAGCATAAAATGGTTTTAAGTATAATTCAGCCATCATTTCAAAACCCTCTCGATAGATATTCGTAAAAAGAGGCTATCATGAGCAGTTGAAGCATATCAAGCGCATTGTTCACGGTATAATCGTGATTTTGTTTACTGCCAGGAAATTCGTTACATGCAAGAAAAATATCATCCTCAGGAAATAGAACAAGACGCGCAACAATACTGGGAAAAAACCGCCGCATTCAATGTGACGGAAACCCCTGGCATGCCTAAATATTATTGTTTGTCGATGTTTCCCTATCCATCGGGTAAGCTGCACATGGGACATGTTCGAAATTACACAATAGGCGATGTATTGTCTCGCTATCGCCGTATGCAGGGATATAACGTATTACAACCAATGGGCTGGGATGCATTTGGATTACCTGCTGAGAACGCTGCCATGCAACATGGGGTCCCCCCAGCCAAATGGACATATGACAACATTGCATACATGCGTAAGCAATTGAAAAGCCTAGGATTTGGTATCGACTGGAATCGTGAAATTGCAACCTGTGATTCTCACTATTACCGATGGAATCAATGGCTATTCTTACGCATGCTGGAAAAAGGGATCGCTTATAAGAAAACTCAGGTGGTAAACTGGGATCCGATCGATCAGACGGTACTCGCTAATGAACAAGTCATCGACGGGCGCGGCTGGCGTACTGGTGCACTGGTAGAGAAGCGCGAGATACCGGGTTACTACCTGGCTATTACCCAATACGCCGATGAGCTGCTCAACGATCTGGACAAACTACCCGGCTGGCCTGAACGTGTAAAAACCATGCAGGCTAACTGGATTGGTAAAAGCTACGGCGTCGATATCATTTTTCCCGCTGATAAAACATCCGGCGCACCTCAGGATTTGAAAGTGTTTACCACGCGGGCAGATACTTTGATGGGGGCAACTTATGTCGCAGTTGCTGCTGAACATCCCCTTGCGCTCCATGCAGCAAAGAATAATGCGAAGCTCGCCGAATTCATTGAAGAATGCAAGCAAGGTGTCACCATGGAAGCAGAACTTGCCACCCAAGAGAAAAAAGGTATGGATACCGGGCTGTTCGTGCTTCATCCACTCACGGGAGAGCCTCTTCCGGTATGGATTGCCAATTACGTACTCATGAGTTACGGCGAAGGTGCTGTCATGGCCGTGCCAGCGCATGACGAGCGCGATTTCGAATTTGCCACCCAATATGCTTTGCCAATCAAGATGGTGATCGAACCCAAAGATGGTGAAATCGATTTAATGCTTACCCAGGCTTACGTTGAATATGGCATTACCATTAACTCAGGGGAATTTTCAGGACTGGAATCTCAAGCTGCAGTCGATGCGATTGCAACCGCTTTGGAACAAAAAGGGTTAGGAGAAAAACGCATGCGTTATCGCCTGCGCGATTGGGGTATCTCTCGCCAGCGCTACTGGGGCTGCCCGATTCCATTGATTCATTGTGATCATTGCGGCGTCGTTCCCGTCCCGGACGATCAGCTTCCCGTGATATTGCCGGAAGATATGGTGCCAGATGGATCGGGTAACCCGCTGGCAAAATCATCGTCATTTTATGAATGCGCTTGCCCTCGATGCGGTCAAGCCGCCCGCCGTGAAACCGACACCATGGACACATTCGTCGATTCATCCTGGTATTACATTCGTTATACCTGCCCGGATCAGGGTTCCGCCATGGCTGACGCGCGGGTAAATTATTGGTTACCGGTAGATCAGTATATCGGTGGAATAGAGCATGCCATTTTGCATCTGCTCTATTCGCGATTCTGGAGTAAAGTCATGCGTGATCTGGGATTGGTCTCCCTTGATGAACCTTTCACAAACCTGCTGACGCAGGGGATGGTGTTAAATGAAATCTTCTTCAGGAAAACGGCTACAGGTCGCATTAGCTATTTTAATCCATCGGAAATTGACATTCAGTTTGACGAACAAAGCAAACGATTTGGTGCTGTGCTGCGTGCTGATAATCAACCGGTTGAATCGGGTGGCATTGGTACCATGTCAAAATCGAAGAATAATGGGGTTGATCCACAGGAATTAGTGGAGTCATATGGTGCGGATACAGCACGATTGTTCATGATGTTTGCCAGCCCTCCCACCCAGACACTGGAATGGTCCGATACGGGTGTGGAAGGTGCCTTTCGTTTTCTGAGACGCCTGTGGAGATCGGTCTATAGCCACTTACAGCAAGGTGGTGTGCCTGATGGGCAGCTCCTTGCCGAAACACTGCCAGCCGAACTCAAATCGTTGCGTTGTCAGCTTCATCAGACGATAGCCAAAGTAACCGATGATCTCGATCGTCGCCACACTTTCAATACCGCAATTGCTGCTGTAATGGAATTGATGAACGAGCTGGCTAAACTCCAGGATACCGATTTAACTGCACGACAGCTCATGCAAGAAGCACTGGAAAACATTGTCTTGCTGCTGTCACCGATCGTCCCACACATTTGCCACGCACTTTGGCGTGAGCTTAAGCCAGGCACGGAATTGCTCGATCAGCCGTGGCCCAAAGTTGATCCTCTGGCGCTGGTGCAGGATGATATCGAGCTTGTCGTTCAGGTCAATGGTAAGTTACGTGCGCAAATACGTGTCGCCAAAGATGCGGATCGTGCAACAATCGAACGCACAGCATTGGATCATGCGCATATTCAGAAAACCATTACAGGACAGTCAGTGAAAAAAGTGATTGTTGTTCCAGGAAGATTGGTCAATATTGTCGTTTAGAGAACGAGGTAACACTTTGATGAACGAATAGACTCAAATGATGGTTTTATACCAGAAATAAATAGCATCCATATCATGAAACCAATCCGTGCCTTTCTTGCTATTAGTCTTATACTCGCCATAACTGCCTGCGGTTTCCATTTGCGCGGGCAGATCTCTACCCTTCCGTTTGATACTATTTATGTCGCTGCACCACCTGGCCACCCTATCAAGCTGGATATAGAACGGGCCATTCGTGTCAGCACCAAGACTAAAGTTGTTAATAAACCAGAAAAGGCTCAGGCGATACTTCAGATCCTCAGCGCGGTCAACGAGAAGAAAATATTATCACTTTCAATTGGTGGGCGTGTCAGGGAATTTCAGTTGGGCTATCGCGTTTCTGCGCGCCTGCTCGACTCTCAAGGCGCAGCACTTACACCTGTGGAAGAGATTATTCTGACACGCGTACTTCCTTTCCTCGATGCACAGGTACTGGCCAAAGCGGCAGAAGAGGAAATGCTATACAAAGATATGCAGACAGATGCCGTGCAACAGATAATTCGACGAATGGCTGCAGTCAAACTTTAATGATTATTTTTAAAAAGCGTTAATTCTTGTGTGTCTCTAGTAAATTGATTTATGAGCATTACCTCTGATCAACTGTTTCGTCAACTGCAAAAACAGCTCATGCCGCTTTATACCATCATTGGCGACGAGCTGTTGCTCGCAATGGAAGCAGCGGATGCGATTCGCAATCACGCTCGACAGCACGGCTACACAGAACGCGATATATTTACGGTAGATCATCGCTTCGACTGGTCAAATCTACAGCGCTGGAAGAGTCAGTCGTCATTATTTGGAGAACGGCGAATACTTGATCTACGTATCCCTACGGGCAAACCTGGCAAAGAAGGTAGTAACGCTATCGAAGCACTTTGTCAGAACCAGTCTGCTGATACCATTACGCTCATCATGCTGCCTAAAATCGATAAGCAGACACAGACAAATAAATGGTTTAAGACGCTCGAACAATCAAGTGTAATGGTCACAGCTGATCCGATAGAATACTCCCGGCTCGCAAACTGGATACAGCAACGTCTCGATATCCAAGGGCAGCAAATTGCACCAGATACCTTGCAATTCCTCGTAAATAAAGTAGAAGGCAATCTTCTCGCAGCTCAGCAGGAAATCAAGAAGCTCGCCTTACTCTATCCTTCTGGCATGCTTTCTTTCGAGCAAGTCAAGGATGCTGTGCTTGATGTCGCACGCTATGATGTATTTAGCCTGCCCGAGGCCATGCTGACAGCAGATACCATGCGTTACACCCGTATCCTGGAAGGGTTGCAAGGCGAAGGCACCCCTCCTCCCCTGATTCTGAGTACGCTAACTGAACCCATCCGCACGCTGCTACTCATTCACCAGGCGCTCGATGCAGGTAAGCCACTTGCACAAGCGTTAAAAGACAGCCGAGTCTGGAATCAGCAGCAGAAAATCATGGCGGCCGCTGTAAAACGCTTGCCCTCTCGATTACTGTTACGAGCCCTGGTACACGCAGCAAGTATAGACAGAATTATCAAAGGTATCGCCCAGGGTGATATTTGGAATGAATTACTGCAGCTTGGCTTGCGCCTCACAACGCGTCAGTCTTTTATGCATTAATCCATTTCTAAACAAACATGACGCAAGAGCGAGCCGCAGACAGTATTAATAATACGGCAAGGAGAAGTCGACAAAGTCAGGTTTGATTTAGAAATGGAATAACCACGCGATTGATCGCAAAAATTCCCCCTCACAGAAACTCAGGAAAAAATATGAAAGCACGTATTAAATGGCAGGATGGTATTAGCTTTAGAAGTGAAACCGAAAGCGGACATTCCATATTAATAGATGGCGCGCCGGATATTGGTGGAAAGAATCTGGGGCCACGTCCGATGGAATTGATTTTACTGGGACTCGGTGGCTGCTCTTCTATTGACGTTATCCTGATTCTGCAGAAAAGCCGCCAGGAAGTTACCGACTGCGTCGTGGAAATCGATGGCATCCGTGCTTCTGAAGATCCCAAAGTATTCACAGATATTCATCTGCATTTTATCGTCACCGGGAAAAACCTGAAACCTCAACAAATAGAACGGGCGATCAATCTCTCCGCAGAAAAATATTGCTCAGCCTCTATCATGTTAAAGAGTACTGTCAATATTACACATGATTTTGAAATTATTGAAGAATAGCTTTGTAGACTAAAATGAAATGAAAAAATACGCCATAGTCAATGTTATTGTCCAGTTTCTACATATAAATAATACAGCAAGGAGAAGCCGGCAAAGTCAGATTTGATTTAGAAATGGAATAATTCAATCTCACTCGCTTGGTCAGCTGATTACAGATCCTGCTGCTGGTGGCAATGACTGCTACCTTTGTACTCTGATTGCTGGGAATGACTGCACGACATGGTAACCGGCATCTATACTATATCAGGCGAATACTATTAAAAATCGCCATGTACTCTCGGTACCTACTTTGACCTAAGTTCAACCAAAAGGCTTGAATAAGGCAGTAACTATCTTGAATCAGATAGTTACTGCTGACGTTGAAGGTTAGTAATTTCCTAGGGCTCCATCAAACTCTGAACCCAAACTTCCTGGAGGGGACATAATCCCCTCTTTTGATACGCTATTAACCCTCCCCAGTATTGACGTTATCCCAAGTGGGCGACTGACCTATCACCTTAATCGATACATCATCGCCAAAGTTGACGATGAAGGTATCAGCCTCAACCTGGACATTGGTAATATAACTAGCCAGTTCTTCACGTGATAAACCATACTCAGTGAAATCCAGCATATCTTCGGACGCATTAAAGTTGTTAATTGTCCAGTGTCCTAGATCATGGAAAACAAAATTATCTGATCCATCTTCACCCTGGTTATCTTCTCCCGGACGACAATCGACATTTTTACCTGGACCAGTTGTGACTGGATCAGTTGCGCCTGGATCACCTGCGACTGGATCAGTTGTGACTGGATCAGTTGCGCCTGGATCACCTGCGACTGGATCAGTTGCGCCTGGATCAGTTGCGACTGGATCAGTTGTGACTGGATCAGTTGCGCCTGGATCAGTTGCGCCTGGATCACCTGCGACTGGATCAGTTGTGACTGGATCAGTTGTGACTGGATCAGTTGCGCCTGGATCACCTGCGACTGGATCAGTTGCGCCTGGATCAGTTGCGACTGGATCAGTTGCGACTGGATCAGTTGTGACTGGATCAGTTGCGCCTGGATCACCTGCGACTGGATCAGTTGTGACTGGATCAGTTGTGACTGGATCAGTTGTGACTGGATCAGTTGTGACTGGATCAGTTGTAACTGGACAAGTTGCGACTGGATCAGTTGTGCCTGGATCAACTGCACCTGGATCAACTGCGCCCGGATCAGTTGCGACTGGATCAGTTGTGACTGGATCAGTTGTGACTGGATCAGTTGCGACTGGATCAGTTGCGACTGGATCAGTTGCGTTTGGATCAGCTGGGTTTGGTTCGCCCACAGCGACATTATCCCAACCGATCTGATCAGGCTGTACACCTGCCAACGTAATCGTTACATTATTGCCAAAGTTGACGATGAAGTTATTAGCCTCAACATGGATATTTGTAATTAAATTAGCCAGTTGTTCCTGTGACGTTATACCAAGGCTATTATCGAATACCAGCGTATCTCCTTGTTGCGGATTAAAGCCATCGATATGCATATCCCTTCCCAATTCACGGATAATATAACGATTTGCTTCACCTCCACCAGGGTTCGCTTCGCTTGGAAGTACGGTGACATGGCCATTGTCGGTGATACGGTCATTATCGGTGATATGGATATTGTTGTTGATATGGTTATTGCTTTTACTCATCTTATTCTCCTTTTATTGCAAACTAATACTAATTAAATAACTTTTATTAACTACGTTGATATTAAGAATTGCTATATCCAAATTCTTCTTTGCCTCCTTTAATGTATATAAAAGTTGCAATTTATAAGATGCAACATTCATGCCAAAATATATTATATTTATAATTCAATAGCTTACGTTTCGGCCTTAGAAGAAAATTACAAAAAACGTCGTTAACAATTAATCAATTTTTATACATGATATGTATATAATGCATAATGCTATGTTTTTAAATGATTTATTCTGTCGCAAATTAACGATACATTTTCATGCTTAACATATAACCATATGTTTTTAAATGATTTATTCTGTCGTTAATTAGAAGAAGATCATAAAAGGCTCAATCGAGTAGAAAGGGATCTGACCTTGAAGAATCCCTACGAATATGTGAGTGATTTCAATAAATTATCGTAGGTTTTAGTTAAGAATGAGGATCCAATCGGCAATTGCATACTATGGATTCAGCCGACCAGAACATAATTAGTTTCATGCAGCACAATAATTTTTAGTTTAAACAATTCGACATCTCTAAAACCAAAAGCCATTTTGTGCAATGTTTTGATCTTGTTGTTCATGCCTTCTTGTTGCTAATGCCTTCCAATGGCCCGGTTGATAAATCAATAAAATCGAAATAGGTAAAGATGCCATCCTCTGCAGTGAGTCAATACCGCTGCAGCCATGCAATATGATGGATTGAAATACAGCAGTGACCATCACGATGCTTTTCACCTGGCACACCTGATGCGACTGGGCATCTTGCCAACGGAGTATATTTATCCCGGAGGACAACGAGCGGTCAGAGATCTGATGCGACGGCGCTGTGTGGGTAGCATCCGCACCAGCAATGGCAAAAAGAAGGGAGTGGGCAATGCTAAAGTAGACAGCAAATGCCGCTTCAGGGCTTTTTCTGAAGCAGTCTATTTTGCTTTACGCTTTGAACTATTGACCCAACGGTTCTATAAACGAAAAAAGATCAAAGCGCTCAGTTGAGCGGAATGGAGTATGCGGTTTTGCGAGTGCGGAGCAAGGCGCAACGATGCGGAATGGTCGTTTCATTCAAAGGAGTTGCAACGAGCCATGTACTTGCAAAATCGTGCACTCCGCATCGAAGCATAAACACTTGAAAGGTGAGAGTGAAATTTACAAAAAATATTTTTTAAAAAATTAAAAGTAAAGTTAACAAAGAGATGCTTCTTTATGTGAATCGTGCATTAATATCACGCATGTTTGGTTGCATACTTAACTTCAATTAAGCTATTAAACCGAACGATAATCCATTTACGAGCCGGCATTTCCAGAAATCGATAGCTCCAAACTGAGATTGGAATAACCAAAACCAATAAACAAGCAACGAACAGCATCGACCCCATTGCACTACTTTGCAATGATAGTCCTGTATAGTACTCCCAGTCATTCTGAGCGATAAACTTGATGAGATAATGCCACATATAAATGGAGAACGAGAAAAGTCCGGCAGTGTAAAGAGGGCGTGTGGTAAGCAATTTGCATAAAGCACCACGATCTTCCCATGTAACCAAAACTATCAATGCCATCAATCCTATAGAGATAACATCAGTTATGCCGAAGTGAAGAGCCAGCAAAAGTGTAATACTTGCTTCTATCTGGATATACGTTAAATAGTGGTCTGGAATAGAAGAAATCAGCCGACTCATCAAGAACAGCACGATTCCGATCAAAAAAGCTGATGCAGCACGCACGGCAGACAAACGAAAGTTCTCATCAACATCGCTATTAGTCGCCATTGAAAAAGAATAGTAAAACAATACAACGAATGACAACACAACCAAGACTAATTTCCTATCCTTACCATCTATAGCAAGAAGAGCAGCAAAGATCAGATAGCAGAAAAGTTCTGCACTGAGAGACCATGATGGGAGATTCCATGTCACCCAATCAAACATACCCCAGGCATGAACAAGGAATAGATTGGCTATCAATGCTTCTGCACTTCGTAATGAGTCATCAAACACGCAGCAGAATTTGCTTTCCCAATCCCAGTTAATCAGTGCAGCCAAGAAAAAGAATAAAAAGACTGCTACAAGTGACATTAGATGCAACGGATATATTCGCGCAAATCGAGCAATCAGATAGTGAGTAATTTCACAGAAGGCGCGAGGCTTGGGATGTTCGATACGATAGATATATGACATCACAAAACCGCTGAGGATAAAGAAAAAATCAACCCACAGATAACCTTTCGAAAGGAAGGATGTCATCTCATCCGGATCAATGGATGGGTGGATAAATGATCGAAAGTGAACAAGAACAACTATTATGGCTGCCCATCCTCGGAGGCCAGTGTGAGAGCGAATCTCTTTCATATTTAACATTTGAATCATAAAAGAAGATCTTTCAAGTGACGATATTTTTTACCGAATCGAATCAGTTAGCAGTTTTTAATTTTTTTAAATTTAATAGTTATAACTTGATTTTACGATTATTAGCTTGATTAAACAGTTATCAGAATGAATTTATTTCATACAAAAACAATATTTTTATATCATTAAATTAATTCTTTTTTACAAGAATCTTCACAAATTTATCATTATGATACCTCCAAGTTCTAAAAAGCAATATGTGTGCCACATATATATTTATTTTTTATTATCAAAGGCATATTTATTATTCTATGATTAATTCATAAAAATATTGTCGTTAATAATTGAATAATCATCATTCATTCATGAATAATATCTTATTTACTAAAGATTTATTTTGTCGCCAATTGGAAACATGACATAAGGAATTTCTGGGATTATAAACAAATGCGATGAATGGAGATTCAAGCGGTTACTTGTTTTTTTGATCTCCTATTTGTTTAACGCCGCTAACAAATATAACACCGGAGATGACATCTGCTAACAGCTTATCCTATTTTCCTCAGTTGAAGCCTCTTAATATTTGCACTTTCTCGTTACCAGGAAAAAAACCTGAAACCTACAACAAGTAGAACGGGTGATCAATCTCTCAGCAGAAAAATATTGCTCAGTCTCAATTACGCTAAAGAGTGCTGGCAATATCACACATGATTTTTAAATCATTGAATAAAGGCTAAAAAATAAAATTATCGTGAAGAAATATGGCTCAAATAATCGCCATCGGTACCGCTAGATAGCCCAGGACCGATAGGCCCAATTCCCTGGAAAGTAAAATCTCCGGAATTTCCAAGGTTGTCTGTCCAAGTGCCATTAAGTGAAACCGTGTTTAGAGACACAAAAAATTGTGTGTGAAACCTGTTAGGGAAATGGGTAGTAAACCCAAGATGAAACTTATTAGTAGAACGGTTGAGATTTGCTGCGCCATGTGATGGCGTTTCAAAGGTAGTAATTTTCTGAGTACCCGTAAGCTCAAAAACAAACCCTTTATCCTGGATATCGAAACACAAAACATCGACAAAAGGGTTAAGTCTCCAGCAAAACACTCCCAGACTTTGGCCGTAGCTGGTAATAGGTAACAATAGTCCAGCGAAATGAGCTAAAACAATTAACCTTTTCATCTTTATCCCCCAAACTATCTTCCGCCGATGCTCTTTCATAAAGGACGCGAGAAAAGAAATTTCTTCTTCACATGAAAGATTCTCACGTCGTCATCCACCTCGCCATCACAATACCTTCTTTCATAAATTGCATCCATTATTCCACTTATTCCATTTTTAAACCAAGCCTGATTTTGTCAGCTCTCCTTACCGTATTATTTATATTGCCTGCGGCTTGCCTTCGCATCATATTCGATTTGGAAATAGGAATAAGGTGAAATAATCAGCTGACATTGCGCTGTATGTACCTCATTTATTAATTCAATCTCACGAAAAAAATATGTCGTTATGAAATAACATCTGTTATTGCCGAATATAAATGGACACAGTATGATGTTTGCAATCACCACACCAATTTGAGCAAATGGCCACATTCTGGAATTATTCGTGACTATGAGAAAGATGTATATATAAATGAAATTTTTAAGAAAATATGGCTTGATTTTAAGCAGGATAACTGACAAGACTTGATGATTAAGGACGAAACTGGCTTGCCTGCCGATGAACCGAAAATAAGCAAACCTGTTCTTCCAATTCCCTGCGACACACTATGAGAAAGGTATTTTGATTGTGATCAGTAACCTGCCGTTCGGCCAGTGGAACACAACTCTTGTTCAGGAAGCACACGCACCCACGCCTTATCTGATCTCGTGTTGCACCGTGCGTACGCATTGTGCCAATTACTGGGTAGGCTACTGATTAAAACACCAATGAGTGACATGTATGACAAAGGTTAAGTGAAAGATCTTCTTTTTATTATGTAAATAGCATGATAAGGTAAGGTGGCATATCAGAATTGATTCGGAATTCACTGAAATGACTGTGTCAATTTTAAATCGGCTTTGACAATACACGCCCCTTATTCAGTCAGACAGGAGTAATTATCTTGATTTTACTTGCCAGTTCATCTGAAAATAAACTTGCTCATTGGAAGCAAGGATTATCGGATATTTATACTCCGTACTGCTTGACAAATCTGACCCCCCTCAGAAACGAACTGATAAGAAAAACACCTGACATCCTTTTACTTGATTACGACTTACTCGGTATGGATAGCACTCAGACAATTGAAAACCTGCTGACGCTGAGCCCCAAAACCCGCATCATATTATTGAGCTCTGGCATTTCTGATGAAAATGAATGGAAATTATTCAAAGCGGGAATTAAAGGATTTTGCCTGGATACGACCCCATCCGAACAAATCAGACGCGCTGTTGAAGCTGTCCGGCGAGGTGAATTATGGATACGGCGCCAACTGGTACAGCGTATGCAGGATGAGCTGGCCACGGCCATGCAGGAAAAAAAGCACATTGAACGTGCAGTAAATAGCCTGCTTGAAAATTTAACCAAACGTGAATATGAAATCGCCATCCTGGTGGGCCGCGGTGAAAGCAACAAGCAGATTGCCAGGCAACTGGATATTACCGAACGGACCGTCAAAGCTCACCTGACTGAAATATTCCGCAAGCTGGCAATTTCAGATCGAATCAAACTGGCCTTGCTCGTCAAGGATACCGCAGCCACATCGAATCAGGTATTTGACGATAATGACAGCGATTATCCCACTATCTCTGCCTGATACTGCATACCGAAAAATTCAATAGCAGCAACTGTAGGGTGCAATAAGCGTAGTGCATTGCACCAGATCTGCGTGTTTATATGACATACGGCGCAATGCCTGATGGTTATTGCACCTTGCAGTAAGCACAGTATCTACCTGATAACCAATTTTAGCTGAATAGCATAACCCTATTAATAAATTATACACTTAATAACCCGCAAGATGTACAAAAGTACAATATAACTTAACAAAAAATTCACTACAATGCATCGCGCCATGGTTGGTAAAATCACTTATTTTTAAGAATCGCTTGCCGTAGTTGACAAAATCACTTATTTTTAAGAATCGCTTTTTATAATTTTATTTTAAGGAGAAAAGCATGATGAGCAAATTGATTCAATCGATAAAACAATTCATTAACGACGAAGAAGGGATGGGTGCCGTTGAATACGCCATAATTATTGCTGTGATGGCTGCTGCAATTACAGCTCTATGGCCTACTCTCAAAACCGCAATAAGCACTGCTATTGGCAAAGTAACAACCGCCGTCGGTTCATAATTAAAAGAGATTAATAAAGCACTCCGCAGCTTGCTGCGGAGTATTAACTACACTCTTCAATCTGCTAGTTTTCAACCAGATCTTGCCAGCCCTAATAAGGGAGGAGAATATGATGAGCAAATTGGTTCAATCGATAAAACAATTCATTAACGACGAAGAAGGGATAGGTGCCGTTGAATACGCCATAATTATTGCTGTGATGGCTGCTGCAATTACAGCTCTATGGCCTGACATCAAAACCGCAATAAGTACTGCTATTGGCAAAGTAACAACCGCCGTCACTTCATAATTAAAAGAGATTAATTAGCTTTTTTATATTAAAACTAGTAATTACATCTTGAGTTAAATCCGCCACTCGGTCAATATCGGGTGGTGTTTTTATAGGTATGGCATGCACATATTAAATAGCACCATTCTGGTAGCATTATTACTCTTTTCAGCCTGGCACGATATTCGTCAATACCGTATTCCTAATTTACTCGTTTTTTCTGGCGCTATCATCGGCGTATTACTCAATTCTTTGCTCCCGCAGGACATGGGTGGGTTAGGTATACTCACTTCATTGGCAGGATTAGGCGTAGGATTGGTCTTGTTACTTCCGCTCTACTTATTACGCGCTTTGGGTGCGGGCGATATCAAACTCATGGCCATGGTTGGCGCTTTTGTCGGGCCAGTCAATATGCTAATTACTACAGTGTACATTCTACTAGCGGGCGGTATTTTAGCAATAGTTGTCGTATTATTGAAAGGCAAGTTACCCAAGCTCATAGATAATTTCAAGATCATGCTGCTCATGTGCTTAGCTGGTTCCCCAGGTATGAGCTCACTTTCCGAAAAAACCGGACTTGAATCGGCTGTCAAACTACCCTATGGTGTCGCCATTGCCGCTGGCACCTTCGTCTATCTGGCGACGACTCTTTAAGGATAGCGTATATCTAAGCTGAAAAGCTGAACTTGCGATCTGCATCTGATCAGAAAAAGGTAGAAGCACAAAGATAAACATCGAAAATATGATGATTTGCATAAAGTTTTTAAAAAACCAAAAATGATCAGCTGCTTAATGTCAGCTCGAATGGTAAGCCTCAGCAATCGATTATTACATTTTCATGATAGTTTTATGTCATCTCTCTGATGACATAACCACAAAATAAAATGCTATTTCTGGTTTATTTCAACTTTACATTAACGTCATTTTCAATATATTCCCCCTATCAACAGGATTTTGTATTAATCAAGCAGCGATGAAATACAAAATCCCTAACCCAATTAAGCAATAAACGGTATACCAATGAGAAACACAGGCGCACTAGGAATGATCGTGGTTTCGCTATTATTAGGCATTGCTGCGGTAGTAGTGGCGGGGAAATGGCTCAACGAGCGCGCCAATTTGCAAGCATCCACAATCGTTGTGGCTGCCCACGATATCAACGTTGGAACGCGGCTTACTCCCGACTTGCTGAAAACGATCGACTGGCCAAGCGGCAGCATCCCATCTGGTTCATTCAATGATATCAAATTGCTCGATAGTCGCGTCGTCAAGATCAATCTATATCGAGGTGAACCGTTACTTGAAGGCAAACTCGCGCCAGAAGGCACTGCCGGTGGATTATCAGGTGTCATTGCCGATGGCAAACGCGCCATCACCGTGCGGGTAAACGATGTAGTAGGCGTGGCTGGATTTGCGCTGCCTGGTAGTCAGGTAGATATTCTGGTCAATATTAAGGATCATCAGAATCCCATTTCCAAGATCGTGCTGGAGCAGATTCTGGTATTGGCTGTGGAACAGGATCTCGGCCGTGATGAAATCAAACCTAAAGTAGTCAATGCCGTCACACTTGAAGTGACGCCGGAGCAAGCAGAAAAACTCGACCTGGCACGCAGTGTCGGCACGTTATCGCTGGTCCTGCGTAATCAGATTGACAGAGGTCTCGGTGCGACCGATGGCGTACGCACGGAAGAATTACTCGGAACAAAAGTCGCAACCACTAATACTAATCCTGAAGCCAAGGAAAACGTCGTTTACAAACCTGTTGACACACCCATGCCATTGGTCGAAATCATCCGGGGACTTCAGGTGGAATCCATCAGGGACTTCAAAAAGCCAGCGCACAATAAATAAAAACAAATAAAAAAAGGCAAATTCAATGAAATTGCACCGACAATCTGATTTCACCACGATCTTACTCTGGATGGTCATATTGTGGACAATCAGTATTGCAACAGCGCTAGCGCAAAATGTTACGTCCATTCCAGCCGATCTTAAAGTAGTCGATATGCAAAAAGCAGCATCCAGCATGGATGTGACGCTGGGTAAATCTACCATACTTAGATTGCCCTCACCGGTTTCACGCATATCAATCGGCAACCCTAACGTGATCGACATCAAAATGCTCAATCAGAGCGAGGTGTATATTCTAGGCAAGATGATCGGCACCACCAATATCATTTTATGGACACGCGCTGGCCAGACTAAAGTGGTCGATGTCACCGTTCTCATGGATGCCGCTGCACTGCAAGCCAAATTGCAGGAAATCATGCCGGAAGAGAAAGAGATCAAAGTTATGGCTGCAGGTGACTCACTGGTACTTTCCGGCACGGTGTCTGACACTACCAAGGTCGACCGCGCAGTTACGCTGGCTGACGCCTATCTCCGTACCTCTGTGCTGGGTATGATGATGGGTATGCAAAGCTCTGGATATGGGGTAGCAGTGGAGAAGGAATCCAAGGCTAAGGATGGAACCGAGCAAACAAGTTTGACTGGTCAGATGGGGCAAATGCAGGGAATGCAGGGAATGCAGGGAATGCAGATTTTACGGCAAGGCATGCAGACTGATGAAAATTCTGCCGGTGCTGGCGCTGGTTTGGGCAGTATCAAAATCGTCAATTTGCTGCGTGTGCGCGATAACCAGCAAGTTATGCTGGAAGTCAAAGTAGCCGAGGTCAACCGGACCATCGCGGAAAAACTCGGTTTTGATTTTGCCCGGGCAGCCAAAAAAGCTGGTAGCGCCTGGACACAGGTCATGGCAGGAGTGATTGGTGGCGGTGCTGCTAATCTGCTGACGGCGAAAAATTTGAATGCCAATATCAACTTAGGTTTGCCCAGGGTTACGAATGCCACTTTCGAGGAAGCGACTGCTTTCCTCATAGATGCCGAGAAAAGAGACAAGCTGGTCAAAATCCTGGCTGAGCCCAATATCGTCTCGATCAGTGGGCAGGAGGCGAGCTTCCTCGTTGGCGGTGAAATCCTGATCCCTATTCCCAGCGCTAATCAGGTAAGATTGCTGCCCAAAGAATTCGGTATAGGCGTCCGTTTCACGCCCACGGTACTCGAAGAAGGCCGTATCCACCTAAGGGTAAGCCCGGAGGTATCGGAGCTGGTGGAGATTACCAATGTGGCCTCTACCGGATTGGGTCAGGTTCTGGCAGTGCCCACCTTTACTACTCGGCGCGTTTCGACTACGGTTCAACTCAGCGATGGCCAATCACTCGTTATCGGCGGATTACTCCAGGATAATTTCAAAGAACAAGTCAAGCGCTTCCCGGTACTTGGCGAAGTACCCATATTAGGCACACTATTCCGCAGCAGTGATTTTCAGGCAGATAAAACAGAACTCATGATCGTAGTGACACCGCGCCTGGTAAAACCACTCGAGCCAGATTACCCCTTGCCAACCGATGCATTCATTACGCCTGAGCGTGGTGAGTTCCTGATTCATGGCAAAATGGAAAGCGCATCCGAACCAGCACAACCTGCCAGGATAGGTTTTCCGCAGATCGAGCATGGTGGCTTCCAAATGAAATAAGGAGAAGAATGACATGAAAACAATCACATCCTCAAATATTTCAGGCCCACTCTTAGTCCTATTGCTGGCCATTGTTGCCCTGGCAGCAGGGTGCGTGCCTATCTCTCCACGACTGGATGCACGATTTGGTGAGGCTGTCAGCATTGCCAAGGCTCAGCAAACCATCAACCCGCAAGCCTCACTCAATACAGAACCCGTCAAGGGTATCAATGGCCAGGCCGGCGATGCCATTTTTGATAATTACCGGAATTCATTCAGACACCCAGCAGCACCACTGAGAAGCTTGGTAAATGTTGGAACCACTGGTGGAAGTGGCGGAGGGGTTGGTAGTGGTCAGGGTAGTAGTGGTAATTAAGGGCAGCATCGTTAATCGTCAATGAACATATATCACCAAGATAGAAATACTATGCTGCTGATTACTAGAAAGATAGCGCCTGACGGCGTGGCTTATACAGGCTGTTATCGCAGTTACAATTTGCTCGATGTGAACCATTTTTATCATGAACAAGTTAACCACCCCACACTATTTGCACAGGGTAAGAATCACATCAACGGCATCGAAAACTTTTGGAATCAGGCTAGGCGAGTGCTTCCTGACGGATTGTGAAGATTATGAAAAGAATAAGTATGCAGAAAGGGGGTGTCGCGGTTGAATTTGCCATTATTCTACCAACATTTTTACTTTTATTATTCGGCATTATCGAATTTAGCTTAATCCTATATGATCAAGCAATAATCACCAACGCCAGTCGGGAAGCTGCGCGATCTGCAATTGCTTTTAAAACCCCAAAATTAACAGCCCAACAAGTTCAACAGATAGCCATAAACCGTTCTAATAATCTGGTATCTTTTGGAGTGGGAACGAAAACACCAAACGTAATAATTTCCCCTTCAATTATACCGCAAACCGCGGGAGCTTCCATACAGGTCACTGTTCAATACAACTATACTTTCCTTGTATTTGGTAATCTATTATCGCTCGTATCTGGCGGATCAATCTCAAATCCACTTACATTATCTGCCACAACCGTGATGAACAATGAATAATATGTAACGGAAGATTATGTGCGATCAAATCCATAGTGAAAAAAAGAACTATTGTAGAAATCCAATGTTCAATCATTCACTTGATTCACAACGCGGTGTAATCGCTCTCATAACAGCCATTTCGCTTGTTACGCTACTTTCTTTTGCCTCATTAGCTATTGATCTTGGCTATGCTTATGTCGTTCGCAATGAGATTCAGAATGCCGCAGATACGGCGGCCTTGAATGGAGCAAGATTCTTGTATCCAATGGTTGGAGGATCTAATAAAACACCCAACTGGCCTACAGCAGAAAGAGAAGCATTGAATGCTATTCGCTTGAACAAGGTTTCTAACTCATTCTTATCGACAGGGAATGTTACAACCGGATACTGGGATATAACGGGTAATATACCCGATATTCAAGCCATAAATGGTGTCAATAGCCTGGCAGCAGTCAAGGTAGTCATTAATAAAAATAATAATGGTGGTCCAATAAGTACATTCTTTGCGAAGGTTTTGGGTGTTAACTTCATTGATGTGAGTGCAACAGCTGTCGCGGTAGTCGCAAGCCCTGGTCGTCTGGAAAACAACAATTTATTCCCGATTGCAATTTCTAAATGTATGTTTGATAGTTTTTGGGATTCACAAAATAATGCACCAAAAGTAATAAATGATCCAAATGTACAGAAAGATAATGATCTAAAAAATATATCACCAAATTTGACTCAATATATGTTTCAAATCAAAGAGAAGCCTGATAAGAATGATCCCTGTGCCCAAGCCACAATAGGTGAGCTTTCCCCAACAGGGCAATGGAGTTCATTAACATTGGGTACCAATAACGTGTCTGATATAAGGAATTTAATTGACTATAGTCGCGGAGTAAAAACACCACCGGAAAATTATGGAGGAAATAGTTTGGGTGTAGGTGACAATATCTGGATCGAGCCTGGCACTAAAACCACCCTCTATTCAAACGTTAACGACTGCAGCGACAATATTGATGGATCAGGCGATAATACTTGCGCTTATACGGTTGTGCCAATCGTAACGAATGTTGTTAAGCATGCTCAAAATCCGATCATTGGGTTTGCCTGCTTGAATATCATTAAGGCTGTAGGGGACTCTACTAAAGCTACTACAGCAAGAGTAGTCGCGAAAGATGACCCTATTACCAATGGAAAATGTAAAGTATCCGGGACTGGTGGAGGAGCAGTGAATACAGGTGTTACGCTACCGCCTAAATTAGTGAACTACTCTGGGAATACTTACTAAAAAAGATCTGTAGTAGATCAGTCTAAATAAATAAGGTAACTGAGGAGTAGTTACCATTTTTAGTCTGAAACCAAGGGTGGCATTGTATTTCGGCGGGTTATCAAATAATTTTCAAATAAGAAATCTAAGTTCACCGACCTTCGACAAATACAGTCGAACAGGATAACTTTACAAACAATAAGAACAGCAAAGTAAAGCTAATAAAATATCTGGCGATTTGGAAATGAACAAAATATCTATACCCGTGAACCGAGGAACTAACAATTGAAAATCGCAATCATTGCACATGATCAGCAATGTCTGAGTGATATCCAGAAATATCTTGCAGACTCTAATATATTGCATTCCTTGATAGTGATAACAGGCGGCGTACAGCAGATTCCGGCGTTTATTGAGCAGGAGCATCCAGACTTACTGATACTGGAAGGCATACAGCTTGATCCAGCGGAGCAGCAGCTATTGAGTCTGGTCACCTCCCGTTTTCCTGAGGTGGGTGTCATTATGGTATGTCCGCTACAGACACAGGAATTTCTGCTTGAAGCTATGCGTGTAGGTGTGCGTGAAATCGTCACCACTCCTGTCAGTCAGGATATGCTGATCGATGTAATCGAGCGTTTCCGGCAAAGAATGACGCTTGCCAAAGCACCTTTGCAGGATGAGAAAGTACTGGCATTCATCCCCTGCAAAGGGGGAAGTGGTGCAACTTTCCTGGCCAGCAATATCGCCTATACCCTGGCATCACTGGAAAATAAGCGAGTTATATTATTTGATTTCGATTTGCAGTTTGGTGATGCCCATCTATTCATACACCATAATAGTTCGCCTCTAACTTCCATTGCCGATTTGACGCAACAAATCCAGCGGCTCGATGGCTCATTTCTATCTTCCAGTTCGATTCACGTGCTACCTAATTTCGATGTGCTACCCGCGCCGGATGAACCCTATAAGGCAGCAGAAATAAAGCATGAACATGTTAAATTGCTGATACAAGTAGCGAGAAAACACTATGATTTTGTTATTCTGGATATCGGAGGTTCGTTTGATGCCATTTCAATCCAGTGTCTGGATCAGGCTGACTTGATCTTTCCCATATTCCAGCAGCCACTCCCATTCATTCGGAATACAAAGCATGTTATCAATACCCTCATCAACTCATTAGGATATACCTCTAACAAAATCCGCTTGATCGTAAATCGCTTTGATAAAAAAGATGACATTTCACTTGCCGATATAACGAGGACTTTACAATTGGAAATATTCAAGGCAATTCCTAACGACTATAGCATTGTCGTTGAATCAGTCAACCAGGGCATACCCGTTGTTAAGCTGGCACGACGTAGTCCAGTCGCAAAATCATTGCAGGAAATCGCACAAGAGCTTGCTCGAAGGAATGTTCAAAGCGGGTTACTCAGAAAGTTATTTTCTTTTTAGAACAGATGCAACCTATCCCATGAAAAATCATTTATTAATTTTTAGGGAACATTCATCATGTCAATACTACGAGAGCGCCTTCAAAGTATAGGCACAACCAGTAATACAGCATTCAGCCTGCCAGCTACTACAGCAGCGAGTAACCATGCAGCTTTACAGGATCATGTCGAATACCATGAATTAAAATCCCGCATCCATGAAGAACTGCTTGACCGGATGGATTTAATTGTCATGGAAAATATGCCGCAGGAACACTTGTTAGCAGAAATCAAGAACCTGGTAGAACGATTATTGATTGAAGAACGAACCCCGATCAATGACGTCGAGCGACAGCGTATCATTCAGGATATTCAGAACGAAATACTCGGATTAGGCCCACTCGAGCCGTTGCTGGCAGATCCCACCATTTCCGATATTCTGGTCAATACACACCGTCAAATTTATGTGGAAAGACGGGGAAAACTGGAGCTCACCGATATTCATTTTGCCAATGAAAGTCACTTGAGAAAAATAATCGACCGCATCGTTTCCCGGGTTGGACGTCGCGTAGATGAGTCGAGTCCGATGGTCGATGCGCGGCTGCCAGATGGTTCGCGTGTCAACGCAATTATTCCCCCACTCGCTCTCGATGGTTCATTACTCTCTATCCGGCGTTTTGCCGTTATTCCGCTTAAAATAGATGATCTGATACGCCATAAATCGATGACACCTGAAATAGGTGAAATTATCAGCGGATTGGTTAAGGCAAAATGCAGTATCCTGATTTCTGGCGGTACAGGCAGTGGTAAAACGACATTGCTCAATATCATGTCCAGCTTTATCCCTCCCTCCGAACGAATCATCACAATCGAAGATGCAGCCGAATTACAATTACAACAACCGCATGTAGTTCGACTGGAAACGCGCCCACCCAACATAGAAGGCAAAGGTGAAATCTCCCAGCGTTCACTGGTGCGGAATAGTCTGCGAATGCGCCCTGACCGGATCATCATCGGTGAAGTACGAGGTGCGGAAGCATTCGATATGTTGCAAGCCATGAATACCGGTCATGAAGGTTCCATGGCTACAGTGCATGCCAACACGCCACGCGACGCGTTGAGTCGAGTCGAGAATATGGTTGGAATGGCCGGACTCAATCTGTCTCCCAAGGCCATCCGTCAGCAAATTTATTCGGCGATTGTTGCGGTTATTCAAGTCTCCCGTCTGTCAGATGGTAAACGTAAGATTCTGAGTATTCAGGAAATTACCGGTATGGAAGGCGATGTCATCACCATGCAGGAAATCTTCGTGTTCGAAC
Organism: Nitrosomonas sp. Nm33; assembly: GCF_900107265.1. Taxonomy (GTDB): domain Bacteria; phylum Pseudomonadota; class Gammaproteobacteria; order Burkholderiales; family Nitrosomonadaceae; genus Nitrosomonas. The sequence goes on from NZ_FNPJ01000005.1 coordinate 59,309, forward strand.
AAACGGATATAGCAGCAAATGGAACCGTGCAGGGGTATTTCCGTGCGACCGGCATCCGCCCCCAGTTTGCTGAGCGCTTAAGAATATTTGGCATCTCCTTGCGAGACAATCTATTTGATCCTTCTCGACGATACGAATAAGGAGGAATAAGTAATATTCATGGATTCGCTTCTTTATTACCTGTTTATAGCATTTGCTTTTCTTGCAGTCGTGCTGCTACTGGAAGGAAGCTACTTCATTTGGCACCACCATCAGGGACCAAAGGCGAAGCGTATCAGAAAACGCCTTCATGAAGTCTCCATGAGTGGAATGGATACACCTGATACGCACCTGCTCAAGCAACGCTTATTGAGCAACTCCCCTCCGCTGCACAGACTGCTGCTGAGAATCCCACGTATCTCCAGCCTGGATCGATTATTACTGCAATCCGGCATGCCACTAGTGGTCATCCAGTTCATAAGCCACAGTGCCATGACCAGCATAGGTGCCATGGCAGTTGCAACGATACTGGGCTTCTCATCCCCTGTCATTTTGCTGTGTGCAGTGGGAGGAGGTCTGATTCCCTATTTCTATGTACTTAGAGCAAAAAACAAGCGTTTAAAAATAATCGAGCAGCAGTTGCCAGAAATTATTGATCTCATGTCACGCACATTAAAAGCAGGTCATGCTTTTCCAGGCGCATTACAAATAGCTGGAACTGAAGGCCCTGAACCAGCTGCAAGCGAATTTCTCCATGTATTCGACGAAATCAATTTTGGTGTCCCTGCACAAAATGCACTCATGAGTCTCGCAACACGCATTCCAATCACCGATTTGCGATACTTCGTCATTGCGGTACTGATCCAGCGCGAAAGCGGCGGTAATCTGACAGAATTGCTGGAGAAAATCAGTGGATTAATCCGGGAGAGACTCACGCTGCATGCTAAAGTTCGCGTCCTATCGGCAGAGGGGCGGCTATCCGCCTGGATTCTTTCATCTCTTCCTTTCGCGATGGCATTATTACTTAGTATCATTAATCCTGATTTCATAAGCGTATTGTGGAAAGATCCTATGGGATTAGTGATTATTGCTATTACTCTTGGAATGATGATTATGGGTATTTTCGTGATGTCACGCATCATCAAGATCCGGGTATAAATTACGCCAGGTAAAGAAATAAAGCTGGATAAAAAATATACCATGAATCTATTTCTATCAGCATTAAACCTGGATTCCTCAGCTGATCGCTTATGCTGTTATTAACATTATGAATATTCTAACATTTTCTATAAATTTCATTCGTACCTTTCAGGCGTTTACGCTCCGGTGCGGATTGCACGATTTCGCAAGCACATGGCTGCGTTGCAACTTCCTGGAATGGAACGACCATTCCACGTCGTTGCGCCTTGCCCTGCACTTGCAAAACCGCACACTCCATCCCGTCCAGCTGAGGAATCCAGGTTAAAGGTGATCAAATTATGATTTCTGCACAAACCATTTTTTTGATCGTGATTTTTATAGCAGTTGCTGGTATTGCTTATGGCGTGATGGCTGTATTTGCACGCCGTTCTACCCAAACCCGGCTGAAGCAAATTGCGGCGAAGGATAACGTGCTGAATGAACGCAAAAATGAAGCGTGGAAAGAAGGGATTCTAAAATTATCGAAGCCATTGGCTAAATTCTCAATACCCGATGAGGATTGGGAAAAATCTGCTTTCCGTGCCCGTTTTATGCATGCCGGTTATCGATCAAACTCGGCGCCTACAATTTATTTTGCCATCAAGACACTACTGAGTTTGGCATTACCAGGACTCTTTTTACTTTCAGGGGGGATAATTTGGCTGAATTTAGATGCAAATGGTGCCGTGCTGGTGCTGTTAATTTTGTTGGCAGTTGGCTATTACTTACCGAATGTCGTACTGGACCGCATCATCAAATTGCGTCAGCGTGAGTTGTTCGATAGTTTTCCTGATGCGATTGACCTGATGACAATATGTGTCGAAGCAGGACTTGGCCTGGATGCAGCGCTAGCCAGAGTAGGAGAAGAAATCAAGCTCAGCAGCAAGGTATTGGCCGAGGAAATTTATCTGGTTGGGTTGGAATTACGTGCTGGCTTATCCAGGGAAAAAGCGCTACGCCACCTTGCCTTGCGAACCGGGATCGAGGAGATCGAGGCATTGGTCGTCATGCTCATTCAGGCAGACCGTTTCGGAACGAGCACGGCAGATTCCTTACGCATATATTCCGATATGCTGCGCACTAAGCGCCGCTTGCGTGCGGAAGAAGCAGCCGCAAAAATTGCATTGAAACTGCTGTTTCCTCTCATTCTTTTCATCTTTCCTGCACTATTGGTCGTGTTATTAGGACCCGCTTTTATCAGTATCGCTCGCACTTTACTCCCTGGCCAATAAAGGAGGCTATATCATGTTTAATTTAAAACAACTGCTGGGGATACTGGCCTGCCTGTTCCTGTTAGCAGGGTGCGCCAGCCAGCAAAACAAAAATCAATTGGGATCAACTGGTTCAACTGGTAATGGCGGAAAAGTCAGTCAGCAGATCACCCATGATCTTGAAGCAATGTATCAATCAGGACGCACATATCAGGAGGAAGCCAATTTTCCAGAAGCTATCACTACCTATGAAAACATTCTGGCTATCGATCCAGATTATGCTGAAGCATACAATGGCCTCGGTGTCATTTATGCCATCCAGGAAAAATTTGAACCCGCCCTACTGCATCTGCAAAAAGCCATTACCTTGGAGCCACTGGCATCTCATTTACATAATAATCTGGGTTATACCTATTTATTGATGGGGCGGGAAGCTGAAGCTATCAGATCGTTTAAACAAGCATTGCGACTGGATCCTGGAAACCAGAAGGCACGCGCCAATCTCACTGCCATCCATTACAAGAACAAGACAGATACTACAAGAACCACAAAAGAATAAACCATGGGCATTAATAAACCAAGATTCGCATGGGCATTGTGCTGTCTGGCTGTTTTGACCAGTTGCTCATCCTTCTATTCAAGTAAGGATTATTCAGTGCTGCACATCAAGCCGGTGATGAATGTTCAGCATGCAAATGCGAGTGATGAAAATCTGTATCACCTGGGACGGTACTACCATAGGAAAACCAGTTACGCAAAAGCGATTGAATTTTATCAGAAAGCGCTCGCAGTCAATCCTGATTATGTGGAGGCGCACAATGGCTTAGGTGTTATCTATTCGACCCAAGGGCAACATCAGTTAGCGTTAGAGCATTTCCAAAAAGCAATTAGAATTGCACCTACAGCAACCTACCTGTATAACAACCTTGGCTATGCCTATTTAATACAAGGTCAAAATAGCGAAGCAGCGGTGGCATTCCAGGAAGCCCTCCATTTTGATCCCCACAATTATAAAGCACGCCAGAATCTGGCAACGGCTCACAAACGCATGGGGTTGAGCGAAAAAACAGTGGCTCCTTTAACCATCACGCAAGAACCTGAGGTCATTAACACCAACATCTCACAGACATTAACAGCACAGCAAAGCCCTGGTCAGCAAAACTCTAATCAGCAGCAACTCGTGCAGGTTGCACCTAACATTTATGAATTCAGAATAAATCATGAAAACCACCAAATAGCACCTATTGCACCTATTGCAACACCAATTTCAGCACCAGTTACCGCGTCACTTACTACATCACCTGCTCACCTGCCCCCTATCGCCTCTGATCACACAAAAGAATCCACTCCTAAAAATTCAGCAACAGCAATGCAACATAAACGCATCGAAGTCTCAAATGGCAATGGCGTAACCGGTATGGCCAAAAATATTGCAACCTTTCTGAAACAATTTGGATTTGATGATGCGCGCCTTACTAATCATCAAACATTCCAGCACGCGCAAACTGAAATACATTACCGCACAAACGCGCATACGTTTGCTGAGCAGATCAGTCAAATCATGCCAGGTCAAGTCAAAATGATTGAAAACAATGGCCTGGATGAGGATACCCATATAAAAATATTGCTGGGAAAAGATATTGCAAATGAAGTTGCTTATTTCACCAAGCAAGGACGTATTCGGCTTACTCAGAATATGATGGCAATTGCACCATAGTATTTTTCAGAGAGTTAGCTCCTTTGCTATATTGGAGCATTTAATCCCATTTCTAAATCAAATCTGACTTTGTCTGTCGGCTTCTTCTTGCCGTACTATTCATACTGTCTGCGGCTCGCCTTCGTGTCATCTGTAATTTGGAAATGAAATAAGAGATTTAATCTTTGCGCTAGTAGATCGTTCCAGTAAAATATTTACAAAAACGCCATTCGGCCTGAGCCTGTCGAAGGCCATTATTAGTTCACGGTTCGACAGGCTCACCGCGAACGGTAAAGGGTTTAGTTTGCTGGAACGATCTACTAGTCAGCATAAATTTCTGATCACTAGCTTAATCCATACCAGATGGAGTAGCGTGATCTGTGGTAGAACTATAGCCACCGCTTTTTCTTAAAGTAGACGAGCATGACCGCTCCTACTCCAATCATGATCATCCAGACCAGCAGATAACCATATTCCCAATCAAGCTCTGGCATATATTTAAAATTCATGCCATACACGCCGGCAAGAAAGGTTAATGGCATAAAGATGGTAGCAATAATCGTCAGCACTTTCATAATCTCGTTCGTCCGGTAGCTGACATTCGAGATATACAGATCAAGCATGGTAGTGAGCATATCCCGGTAAATCTCGACACTGTCAATGGCTTGCACGACATGATCATATACATCAAGCAAATAGGGAGTCGTCACTTCATGAATCAACGGTGACTCCCGTCGTGCCAGAGACGAAATCACTTCGCGTAACGGCCACACGGCCTTATGTAAAAACAGGAATTCCCGCTTCAACTGATAAAGCTGCTCGATAACAGTTTTACCAGGCCGGATCATTAACTCCTCTTCCAAAAGATCAATCTTATCGCCAAGTTTTTCGAGAATAATGAAATAGTTATCTACCAATGTGTCCAGCAGCGCGTAAGCAAGATAGTCGGTATCCATCTTCCTTATTTTCCCTTTTCCATTGGGTAGACGGTCACGAATTAAATGGAAAATATCTTTTCTGCTATCCTCCTGAAAAGACAGCAGGAATTTCTGTCCAAGAATAATGCTGATCTGCTCTGGAATGATTCTGTTTTCCTTCTCGTCATAGGAAAGCATCTTGAGAACGATAAAGAGGTAATCACCAAAATCCTCACATTTTGGCCGCTGCACGATGTTCATCAAATCTTCAATAACAAGCCGGTGAATGCCAAAACCTTCACCCAATTTCTCAAGCATAACGGGATCATGCACACCATCGACATTGATCCATGTGACGGTAGACTTAAATTTATAGGGTAAGCACTCATCTACTCGCTTGAGCGTATGCTCCTTAAAGCTCTGCGCGTCATAGTCGATGAGCGTAATATTGATACTGTTTTTCTCCCTTTCCCCTGTGTACAGCAAGGTCTCAGCGGGTAAACCAATCTTTTTTGTTCTGCGTCTAGTTGCCCTGGATTTATGCATGAGGATATTCTTCGGAAGAATCAATCACAATTTGATGATTGTTTGATGATTACATCTTATAAGGAACTGCATTGATCTTGATGGCGAATAAGCCTGTACTATCCGCCAATGCTCATCTCACTGCATGGTGAATAAACAATACTAACGGAGCGGATGACTGCTTACTTATCCGCCCACTTCTAATAAAATTAATCTAATCCCAAAGAATCGAGCGTTATCCCAATCTCTTCGTAATTCTCTTTGAGGAATTCAATTTCGTCAATTATCTTCACAACCTGGCTAACCGGAATGATGTCATCGTCTACATCATTAACATCAATATCATCAATATCATCAAAAGAAAGTTCCTTGTCCATTGCAACAAACCTCCTCACAACAAATAAAGATGGAAAATCAGCTTTACTCTTTACTTGGATTTATAACATAAAGAACAAAGATTATGAGCGAATTACACTCACAATTTGAAGATTTATATGAAAAAAGCCAATACTTAATTGCTATAGGACCATTCAACCTAAAAACCGTAGTTGACCGCTTAATTGGAGAGCTAAGCACATGACATATAGAAGCATTTCCGAATTTTTTCATTCACCAGAATGGTGAAGCCGCTACGAGGTGTGTCGTATGCCGCTCCAGGCGCGAATGCGGCGTTGCTCTTCGTTGCAGGGGGCGGCCCTGCGGCTTCATCGCGCCTTGCCTCGCACCTGGATCACCACACGCTCCACCCCGTCCAACTACGGTTTTTAGGTTCAAGCACTGCTACCGCAAAGCGGCAGGATTCTAATAAATCTGATTTATTTGATCGTATTATTTTAACCTGGGTTCCTCAGTTGGGCGGGATGGAATAGGTGGTTTTGCGAGTGCCGGGCATGGTGCAACGATGCGGAATAATCGCTCCATTCCAGGGAGTTGCAATGCAGCCATGTGCTTGTAAAATCGCGCAATCTGTCCTGTAGCGGAAACACCAGAAGGTGAGAATAAAATTTACAGGAAAGATTATTATATTCATCATGTTAATACCAGAACCAGCAATTAACTGAGGAATCCAGACTTAATATTTGTTATATATATTCATTAAAAATTACGTATGAAAAATTCTTTTATAAAATCGTCCTGTTCACCAGGATTTTTTATCTTTTTATGAAAATCAGGACTTTTTCAATCTATTATAAAAATCTAATTAATATTCATGGCTCATAAAGAAGATCATCGCTCTCACCGTACTGGGTGGTTACGCGCTGCTGTACTAGGCGCTAATGATGGAATTGTTTCTACAGCCAGTCTTATTATCGGAGTAGCAGTTGCCCACATAGGCCGGGAGGATATCCTTCTGGCAGGGATAGCAGGTCTTGTTGCCGGAGCTATGTCCATGGCGGCTGGAGAATATGTCTCTGTCAGCTCGCAGGCAGATACAGAAAATGCCGATATTGCACTTGAACAACACCATCTCAAGGAAGATCTTGATTTTGAATTCGAGGAATTAGCAGAGATCTATATCAAAAGAGGGATTCAACCGGAGCTAGCAAAGCAAGTAGCTAAGCAATTAATGACTCATGATGCATTGGGAGCTCATCTCAGAGATGAATTGGGCATTTATGAGCGTATTAGCGCGAAACCCATTCAAGCGACTTTTACCTCAACAGCGATGTTTACCGTTGGTGCTGCAATGCCTCTTATAGCAACTTTTGCTGCACCCACAGCTCAAATTATTCCTATTGTTGCCAGCTTTTCTCTTTTTTCTCTGGCTATTTTAGGTGCGCTGGCCGCTTATTTGGGGGGTGCAAATATTTTGAAAGGCACAATCAGGATAACTTTCTGGGGAGCACTCGCCATGGGGCTTACTGCTGCAGTAGGTAGACTATTCGGTATCGTTGTCTGACATCTGACAGTCAATCGAGTGCAGCGGCATTGAAAGCACCACATGAAGCAAGATCAGATTCACTGACTGCTGGCAATTTGGCAGCGAGATTACGCAACGCCGTTCGTAACCCCTCTTCCAGAACAGGATGATAAAATGGCATACGTAATAGATCCCAAACCGTTAGTGATTGATCAATTGCCAGCGCCAGTAGATGAGCCATATGTTCGCCTGCTGGTGCACAAATCTCTGCGCCCAGTAGCTGCCCACTCCCCAATTTTGCATAAACACGTAACATTCCTTTATTACGTTGTGCAGCACGGGCGCGTCCTTGATGATCAAAATACACTTCACCTATCGCAATATCATTAACATCAAGCGATCGAAAATGGCTTCCAATAACTGCAATACCTGGATCTGAAAAAACGATGCCAAGTGGAGTGCGGCGTTTAAAACAAGTCATTTCTTCGCGTATTGCGTTTAGTCCTGCGATGTGCCCTTCATCTGCAGCTTCATGCAGCAATGGCAAATAATTATTAGCATCGCCAGCTAGAAAAACCGGAAGATCAGCTATCTGCATGGTAGTGGGATCAAAAGGAGGTAATCCTTTGTCATTGAGCGAAACGCCAAGCGTTTCGAGCCCAAGATCATCAATATTGGGACGGCGTCCGAGTGCTGCCAGCACACCATCTACCGCGATGTCCGCTACGCCAGCTCGAATACGCACGTGATTTTCCCCAGAGTCAAGTATCAACTCAGCTCTTTCTCCCAAATAGAGTGGAAATTCCTGTGAAAATAAATCCAGCGCCACCTGATTAACTTGGGGATCACTTAATCCACCAATCAGCTTATTGCTGCCGAATGCCGTTACGTTTACCCCTAGGCGAGCCAGTGCTTGTGCCATCTCCACACCAATAGGCCCCATTCCAATTACCGCTAACCTTGCTGGCAATCTTTCCTGCTCAAATAATGTATCCGTGGTAAGTAAACGATTTCCCAACACATGCCACTCTGCAGGGACAATTGGGCGTGAGCCGGTAGCAATAATAATATTTTTTGCACGTAACTTTTTATCATTGATCAATACCTGATTTGGGCCAAGCAAGCGCACACGACCCGAAATCGCTCTTGGTCCAAGTACTTCGGTTGCTTTTAATGTGCTGTTTACAAAATCATCACGGAGCTCACGCACACGCTGCATGGTACGAGTCATATCTAACATCAGCTGGTCTGCACCCTGAATACCAAAAGTATCAAATGCAGTACGTCGATGAAAAGCATTGGCCGCTTCAATCAATACCTTGGATGGCATGCATCCAACGCGAGCGCATGTCGTGCCCCATGAACCATCATTAATGATTACAAAATGTTCGGTGCGCTTCCTTACTTCGCGTAGCGCCGACAACCCGGCACTCCCTGCACCAATGATAATGACATCCAGAATTTCATTTATGTAATTAGAATTCGCCACATTGCGCCTATTTAGCTAAGAGTAGTTATTCAATTGTGTCATTTTAATTGAGTCTTTCTCCTTCTGTTTGATAGAACATTTTCCTCTTGCTATTCTAACTGTCAAAATGGATCGGGGGATAATTCTATAAAATAAAAATATAATCTTATCCCCGATATTTCGCCAGAATGCGGGGGTGGAAAGATAGTGCAAATCTTCTGTCAGCACCCGTAAAGGCCAGCGATACAATTGGATTTGCGTAAATCTGTCCGAAAAACACTTGTTCATCAGCTTCTGCATGATGGCACAGGCTGGCCTGGTGAAATATCCGGGTTAAAGTCGATTAGCGGTTGACTTTAGTATTTGTAAAACTATAGTGACTTCATGGACAAAGGAATTTAAAATTGCTTGATGATTAAATTGGTTAATTTCACTTCCAAATCAAACATGACGCAAGAGTGAGCTGCAGACAGTATAAATAATACAGCAAGAACAAGCCGACAAAGTAAGGCTTAATTTAGAGATGGAATAATTTGTAATAGTGGTATAAAGATATCTATTCAAAAAATGTCAGACTACATCATCAATTAGCTGACACAATCGTTACAAATAATCAACTCCCAGAAAAATATATATTACTGTCAATCATTTGCAGGCTCTTTTAAGAAATCTTCCTGAAAATGAGTATGGATACTGAAACAATCATCGTCACTATCATGGGACGAGAATTCCGCATTAATTGTTCTGAAGAAGAACGCGAGGGATTATTGCTTGCGGTTTCTTATTTGGATAAAAAAATGCAGCAAATAAAAAATGAACGAAAAATAGTGGGAACCGAACAGATTGCAATTGTAGCAGCGCTTCATATTACTCATGAGCTGCTTACCATGCGTCCAATCAAAAGTTTTGACACGAATGAATTTAAGCGTAGAATTAAATCAATAGAAAGTAAGTTAGATGAATTGTTGCCAGGAAAAGAAAACCAATAAAAAAATAAATTAAGACTTTTTTCATTAAAGCTCATCAGAGCAGTACAGATTTTCCCTGCGGTGTTTGTTAAGGCTAATACTCTTTGAACCAATTCATCATAGCAGGTTGTAAACTAAAGTGATGCTGTTGTGCGCTACTCAAAGAAGAAGCGCCTGATGCATCCGGTAAGCAACCACCTTGAACCACAAGGTTCAAGATGACAGCCTGACGGCATTTGCGGGGAAACCATTTTCTCAGCTATGCTTCTAAACCATTTCCAATTTAAATGGGAATGGTCGCCGACCAGACAGGAAACTCATTTCGTTGTAGTTCCTTTACCAGTCCCACCCGGTTATGTGCACCGACACCATCTCCTTACGGGTAATGTTTCGGGCTATCCATACCCCTCATTTGAGAGTTGCAATTTTTTCCGCTTTACTTGAAACTTCCATGTGATTCCATTACTAAATCAAATCTGACTTTGTCGATTTCACCGGGTTGGATATTTTATACTGCCTGGGGTTCACTCTTGCGTCATATTTGATTTGGAAATGGAATGATTTCTCGTTCTGATAAATCGAAAACTATCCTTAATTTTGACACAGCGATGCCATGCGGTTTCACTGCTCTGATAGGGGAAGTTCTTTCTATTCATTGTTGAGTCAATTTCGTTGAATGACATATCATGAAAAAACCGCTTAGCCGCATTCTCCTCATCAATGATGAAAAATTGATCCTCAAAGCATTCATCAAGGGACTGAATGACGCGGCCAAGTCAATGGAAAATTCGTTGGGTATCACTTTTACTGGCGTCACGACTGCACGCGAAGCACTGCAGGCTATTGAGCAAGATGGAGATATTCAGGCATTAGTAGTCGACGATAAGCTATATACCCTGCAAGGTGAGCGGAAAGGTGCACGTAATCTGCAGATGACTGCATTGGAACTCGTCCAGAAAATTTCTTGTTTCCGCCCTGAGCTGAATATTTATATACTGATTGCGCAAGAACAGCAGGATGAAGTAGTCGATGCACTCTTTTCTGAAACGGTGGATGGTTATTTCTATCGAGAGGAACGTGATTATCGCGGTATGTATCGCATCCTCAATGCCCAGCTGCAAGAGAAGGCGCGAACCCCTTTCTATGATCAGCTCAAGAGTTATGTCTTGATGGCGAAGGATGCCTGGCATACGCCGGGGCATTCTTCTGGTGATTCACTGCGCGATAGCCCTTGGATAAGCGATTTTTATGAATTTATCGGTGAGCATATTTTTCGTGCTGATCTGTCGGTATCCGTACCCATGCTTGACTCGTTGATGGAGCCCACCGGAGTCATCGCGGAAGCACAAAAAATTGCAGCTAAAGCATTTGGCGCACGCCGTACCTTTTTCGCTACTAACGGGACTTCTACCGCCAACAAGGTCATTTTTCAAACCTTACTAGCTCCGGGTGAAAAATTAATTTTGGATCGGAACTGTCACAAATCGGTACATCATGGCGTAGTGCTATCAGGTGCTCATCCGGTTTATCTTGACTCATCGGTCAATAAGAAATTCGGTATTTATGGGCCAGTGCCCAAACAAACCTTATTCAATGCACTCGAGCAACATGCTGATGCAGAAGCATTGATATTAACCAGTTGCACTTATGATGGTCTCCGCTATGATCTCCCCCCGATCATTGAAGCCGCGCATGCAAAGGGAATCAAAGTCATTATTGATGAAGCCTGGTATGGCTTTGCCCGCTTTCACCCCGCTTTTCGTCCCACTGCTCTGGAAGCAGGCGCGGACTATGCCACCCAAAGCACGCACAAAGTGCTGTCTGCTTTTTCCCAGTCCAGCATGATTCATGTCAATGATCCTGATTTCAACGAGCATCTTTTTCGTGAAAATTTCAACATGCATACCTCCACCAGCCCGCAATACAGCATGATTGCGAGCCTCGATGTAGCACGCAAGCAGGTCATGCTGGAAGGATACAAACTACTCTCCCGTACACTGGAGCTTGCCAGGGAGCTCCATTCTCACATCAATTCCACGGGTGTATTTCAAGTGCTGGAACTGTCCGAACTTCTGCCCGATGAAGTCAAACATGACAATATTCAGCTCGATCCCACCAAGATAACGCTGGATATTTCGCGCTGCGGTTTTACTGTGGAAGAGCTGGTCCGCGAATTGTTCGAGCACTACAATATTCAAGTGGAGAAATCCACTTTCAATACCCTTACCCTGCTGCTCACTATCGGTACTACTCGCAGCAAAGTATCGCGTCTTTATGATGCCCTGATGCGTATTGCACGCGAAGGACGGGCTCCTCGACGGCTTTATCAGACACCAGAAATTCCACATTTTACCGAGTTGAGATATCTGCCGCGTGACGCATTCTACTGCGGTGGCGAATTAGCACCTCTATTAGACGAAGAAGACAAAGTTAATAAGAATTTGGAGAGAAGAATATCTGCCGATCAGATCACTCCCTACCCGCCTGGCATCCCGGTATTGGTACCTGGGCAAACCATTACCAGCAGCATCGTGCATTATCTGGTCAGTATGCTCCGCTCACAAAAACGCGTGGAAGTACATGGCATTGTCTTTGACGGTTATTTGCCTTGCCTTAGACTGCTTACTGCTGCTGAGGAGGGAAGTTTGAGAAAACTGTCCTAATTCCATTTCTAAATCAAACCTGACACAAGAGCGAATTGCAGACGTATAAATAATACGGCAAGAATAAGCTGATAAAGTCATGTTTGATTTGGAAATGGAATAAGAAAGACTACAGTAGCGGTGGAATGGTTTTATTTGAAGGCATAGCGTCTGTATCATGGATAGTAACGCTGCTTGCCTTATTTCTCGCCAAACGCTTTGCTGGAAACCAAACCTTGAAAATACTTCCTTTTCCTATTTCACTGATAATCTCCATGCGGGCCTGATGGCGACTTAGCACATGCTTGACGATAGCGAGTCCTAACCCTGTTCCACCGGTTTCACGGGAACGACTGCGATCAACCCGATAAAACCGCTCTGTCAGGCGAGGAATATGTTCAGGTCCGATACCGATGCCACTATCTTGCACATAAAATAAGCCTTGGTCCTGCTCTTCTGCCCAGTTCAATGAAATATTACCGCCATCGGGCGTGTAACGAACTGCATTACTGATCAAATTACTCAAGGCACTCCGCAACTCGTCTACACTTCCTAGCAAGTGGGCATCACTTATCAGATTCAAGCTAATATGATGGCGTCCCGTACTGAGCGATTGCGCTTCTTGATACAAGCTTTGCAGCAATTCTGCAATATTGATCTCTTCCTCATGCAAGATATTCTGTGCATTCTCGAGTTTCGATAAGGTCAGTAAATCCTCTACCAAACGCTGCATGCGTTTTGCCTGATCATACATTAAAGTTAACGCACGCTTTTCCATCTCGCTATCTTTAATCTCTTCATCCAGCAATGTTTCTAGAAACCCCCCAATGATCGTCAAGGGCGTGCGCAACTCATGTGAAACATTAGCGATGAAATCACGGCGCATGATTTCTATTTTCTCAAAGCGTGTAATATCTCGACTGATCAGCAGCTTTTCCTCATCTCCATAAGGTACTAACTGAAGTAGAAGCACCAGTTCCTCATATCGTGATTGCTTGATAATCAGTGGTTTACTGTAATCCCCGGAGGTCAAATACGCTACAAACTGCATCTGCCGTACCAGATGAGTCACATGCTGCCCAATATCAAGCTTCAGATCCAACCCCAAGTGTTGCTCAGCAGAGGGATTACACCATTCGATTCGATCTGCTTCATCCAGAATAACAATACCTTCAGGCATTGCTGAAGTAGCGCGTTGCAAACGCTCCAGTGCTTTGCTCAGACTTTGTCGACTTCGGTAATAACGTCGGATAAAGCGCGCCAGACGAATAAATACATCCCCCCATGCACCAAAGCTTTTGGGTACTTTGGGTACATTAGGTATTGTGGATGGATCAAAAGCGGTGTGATTAAAACGCTGGAACCATTGATCAAGCAAAGCCAGACAATAGATATGGTGTATCGTTAACCCTAACAGCACCACACTGAATAAAGTCAATGCCGTCACAGCATCTGCCACAAACCATATTACAGCTGTAACAACAGTCAGCAAAATAATAGCAGCAAAACGTTGCCAGAGATCAAACACGTTAATATCCCGGAGGTAAGAAATTCTTCTGGATATTCCAGAAATTAACATTTTTCAAGTCAGCCAGCTTTGGAAAGATTAGCTCGCTGCGTATTATGCGCGAAAAAGCAGATGGATATAGAAAAATAGGAGTTATTAAAAGGGTATCTAATTCCATTTCCAAATCAAAAATGACGCGAAAGCGAGCCGCAGACAGTATGAATAATACGGCAAGGTGAAGCTGACAAAGTCAGTTCTGATTTGGAAATGGAATAAGGATAATGTTTTAAATCAATGCAGCACAACTTTTATTCAGCACCTACTTCACAACGAGTAGAAAAACGGTAGCCTGCTCCTCTCACAGTTTGCACCAATTCATTCTTGCCTGCTTCTTCGAGCGCTCTACGCAGTCTTCGTATATGAACATCCACTGTACGATCTTCCACAAAAACGTGATCTCCCCATACACGATCAAGTAATTGCTCTCGTGTATGCACACGTTCGGTATGCGTCATCAGAAAGTGCAATAAGCGAAATTCAGTCGGTCCCAGGGCGATTTCTGCTGGCTTTGCGCCATCTTCCAGATCATTAACGGTTACTCGATGCGAAGCCGGATCTAATCTTAATCCACCTACTTCAACTACTTCATCTGACACTTCTGGTAAACGTCTGCGTAGCACAGCCTTGATGCGCGCAACAAGTTCACGCGGTGAAAAAGGCTTGACAATATAATCATCTGCACCAACTTCCAATCCGGTTATCTTGTCACTTTCCTCCACCCGGGCCGTTAGCATGATAATAGGAATCATCTTGGTGCGTGCTCCTCGCCGCAGCATACGAGCAAACTCGATGCCACTCATATTGGGTAGCATCCAGTCCAGTAGCACCAAATCCGGCAACGCATCGTTAACCATATCCTTTGCCTCTTCTGCACTTTTTGCGCATAAAACAACATATCCCGCAGTGCGTAAATTGTATGAAATCAGTTCCTGGATGGCGGGCTCATCTTCCACGATCAATATTGTTGCAGCCATTAGTGACTCCATTCAAAAAATGCTTTATAAAAATTTCTGAGATAATATAGCGTTAGTATTGCATTTTTATGACAAGCATCATAGCTGCTATATTTCACTAATCTCAATTTTTTTAAAAAACGTCTATGGCAGGACTTAGTAAACATACTCCAATTCCCACTGAAATAAAACTCCATCAGAAATCTAAGATACTGGAAATTTCCTTCAACGATGGCAAGACTTTTCGGTTACCCTGCGAGTTTCTTCGCGTCTATTCTCCGTCAGCGGAAGTACGAGGTCACGAACCTGGACAAGAGGTACTGCAAACAGGCAAAGAAAATGTGTCCATTACGCATATCGAGCCAGTGGGCAATTACGCTATCCAGTTAAATTTCTCTGATGGCCACAATACGGGACTTTACTCGTGGGATTTACTTTATAATTATGGACTGAATCAAGATGCTATGTGGCAACATTACTTGCAACGGCTAAATGAAGCTGGTATCAGCCGTGAAAATAATATGACGAACACATCAAACTCATAGTCATGCATTGCGCTCATTTTTTCAATACTCATATAATGATTTGAAATGACAAAAACCACTCATTTTGGTTTCAAAACCGTTTCAGAAACAGAAAAAGCACATAAAGTCGCAGATGTTTTTGACTCGGTAGCTGCACGCTACAATTTGATGAATGATCTGATGTCACTCGGCTTGCATCGACTGTGGAAGCGATTTGCTGTCGACGCCAGTGGCGCAAAAGCGGGAGATCGGATTCTTGATATTGCAGGTGGAACAGCAGATTTGACCGCGTTGTTCATCGAGCAAGTTGGTGAAACAGGTCAGGTCTGGTTAACTGATATCAATAATTCCATGCTGACAATCGGCCGTGATCGCATGCTGAATGAAGGAATAACAGTCCCCGTAGCCCAGTGTGATGCTGAGAAACTGCCATTCCCTGACAATTTTTTTGATCATGTCAGTGTAGCATTTGGCCTCCGAAATATGACCCATAAGGATATTGCACTTAAGGAAATGCTGCGTGTGCTTTGCCCCGGTGGATCACTTATCGTACTGGAATTTTCGAAAGTATGGAAACCACTTCAACCTTTTTATGATGCTTATTCTTTCAGAATACTTCCTGCCATGGGCAAATTAGTTGCTAAGGATGAAGGAAGTTATCGCTATCTTGCTGAATCGATTCGTATGCA
This sequence comes from Nitrosomonas sp. Nm33, assembly GCF_900107265.1. GTDB lineage: Bacteria > Pseudomonadota > Gammaproteobacteria > Burkholderiales > Nitrosomonadaceae > Nitrosomonas. The sequence goes on from NZ_FNPJ01000005.1 coordinate 75,488, forward strand.
TCCATCGCAGGAAGAGTTGAAGCAACTCATGCAACAAGTTGGATTTGAACGGGTGGAATACTTTAATTTAGCTGCTGGTGTGGTGGCCTTGCATCGGGGCTACAAATTTTAGGCCATTTCTAAAGCCATTGTGCGAATGAATTGCTGCGTGTGATTCCTTGCGCTTCATCTCGTAAGATGGCTTTTTAGAGTCAGGCTCGCCATTTTAATCAATCAGCATGTAGGACCTACGCATTACAGCTACGTGATATGTTTATTTTCTTCTGTAAGTGAGCCCCCAATTCGACCATCAATATCTACCCATAAATGGGGTAAACCGAGATCTGCAAGCCAGTCTTTTCCCTGCTGATCTTTAAGCATCCCTATCGTTGAAGCGCTGCCTGCAATGACGCAGAAATCACCTACTACACTCACTGCAGCCATCCAGCTGACGGGCCAGCCTGTTTTTGGATTGAGCACATGACCATAACGGGTGCCATTTATGGTAATACAGCGCTCATAATCCCCACTGCTGGCCAGCGCACCTGAATAGAGTTCCAGCGTCTGTAATAAGGTATCGGGATGTCGCGGGTGGCGTATCCCGATTCGCCAGGGACTACCGTCCGCATGTGGACCAATAATCTTGATATCTCCGCCCAAATTGACTATGCCATGTTGAATATCTCTATCCCAACATATCGTAGCAGCACGATCTACAGCGTATTCTTTAACGACACCACCCATGTCAATCTCCATGCCAGCAAGCGGGAATTCAAGCACAGGCGATGACCACCGCAATTTATGCCAGCCAATTTTATCCAGCAAAGTTTGAATAACAGTTTCATCCGGTAATTGATTTGATTTAAAATCCCAGGCACGGCGTAGAATACCCGACGTAATGTCAAACAACTCATCGCTTTCCCGATAGCAGGTTTCTGCATAATCCAACAATCCGGCTGTTTCATTATCGACAGTAATACTTCCCCCTTTCGCTGCAATCTGATTAATTTCAGACAAAAAGCTACTTTCGCGATAACGGGAATAAACCGACTCTAATCGCTGAATGTCAGCAATTGCTGCATCCGTAGCACGCCTTGCTTTAGTCTCGGTTACAGCATAAACCTGTATTTCACAGGGCGTGCCCATTGCTTTAAAGGGAAAACGGTACAGTTTCATTAAAGAGAGAATACTCAGGCAATCATTTAAACGATTCTAGAATTTTTATTTTCATTTAAATACTCAACAATATGAGGTTATACATATTTAATTTTTTTTTCAAAAAAATTTAAATGATTACATAATTAATCTGTCATCTTTAAACGACAGTTTTTTGAGAATCTTAATCATTAAAAAATTCATGCAGCAAATTGCCTATTAACGCACTACTGTTCGGTTAACTATCAACCTCTGAAAGATAAAGCCTGAATGGGCTTGGGATGACGTAAAATTGATGTGCAATTAGCGTGCTCTAAGCAGCAATTTTTCAACCCAAGAACTTAAGTTTAAAACATATTAATGCTGTATTTCACCAACTGCTCTAGCAACATTCCCCGTTACCATTTTGATCGGGCCGTAGCATATGAAGGAGATCGCAGGATAAGGACGCTTAACTGCTGGATTCAACTTGTAGCAATGATTTACGCGCAACTGGCGCAACGAGTTTCGCTTCGCGATCTGAAAATGGCGTTCAACAGCATGCATCTTACCTTCCAATGAGATGGGACAGTTGATTGACTCCACTACTCTGGATTTGAATAAATATGGCCTCATTCAGGCTCATTTTATATTGAGCCAGGCTCTGACTTTTGTCTTTAACCTGGATTCCTCAGTTGGGCAGGATGGAGTGTGTGATTTTGCGAGTGCAGGGCAAGGCGCAACGATGCGGAATGGTCGTTCCATTCCAAAGAGTTGCAACGCAGCCATGCGCTTGCAAAATTGCGCAATCCGTCCTGCAGCGGAAACACCCAGAAGGTGAAAATGAAATATATAGGAAAAATTATTATATTCATAATGTCAACATCAGAACGAGCGATCAACTGAGGAATCCAGGTTTAAGCTAACTGCTATAATATGGGAAATGTTTGGCTTATTTTATTACAAGGAATCACAAGGAAACCTTATAGTTTGACTGCCGGTTCAGCCTTATAGACACTGCTCGTTGAACTTATAATCCTACGTAAGAGGCTGATTCTATCTTGTCTTTTAGGCGTTCTGATTTCAGTCATTATACTTCCAGAAAAGACGGTCCTAGCCTAAATGACTTAGAAGGTGGGGGGCAATGATGGATATACAGGTATTGGCAAGCCAGCTAATGAGTGAGCTGGTAGGGATGCTGCAGGTTGGCTATGCTTTTGGCGCAGGAATGGTAACTGCGGTAAACCCATGTGGCTTTGCGATGCTGCCCGTGTATCTGGCGCTTTATCTCGGCGCCAAGGATCAGCAGTTTCAACAGCACTCCTGGCTCTATCGACTTAGCAACGCCTTTGGTATTACTGTAGCAGTTACCGCAGGCTTTGGTCTCCTATATGGACTGATCGGTATTCTTATCGCTGCCGGTTGGTCGATTTTGATCGGCATTATGCCCTGGGTGTCAGCCATTATCGGTGCCATTCTCATCGTACTTGGAGTATGGTTGTTTTTGGGCAATCAGCTCACGCTTGATATCTTCATGAAAATAGGTAGCCGGATTGGAGACCCCCGCACCATCAGTGTTTGGGGCTTTTTTCTGTTCGGCATGGCCATGGGGACAACATCCATGAGCTGTGCATTACCAGTCTTTCTTGTCGTCGTCGGAAGCTCGACGATTTCCGGTAATTTTGTGATGGGACTGTTACAGTTCTTCTGGTATATTCTCGGAGTAGGAACGGTCTTATTGATATTGACTATAAGCATAGTATTTTTAAAGGAAAGAGCTGTGGTCGAAACCATGAAACGATTTGTTCCGTTTTTTCATAAGATATCGGCCATACTGCTGATTTGTGCCGGAGTGTATATCTGCTACTACTGGCTGACAAGCGGCCTGCTCTTTTGAATAAGCCCAGCTTATGTCTCGACAGAATAACAGATGAAATGAATCGAAGACTCCAATTTATACACTCTTGCTGCTTGCTGTAATCGTTATCGGCCTGCTTCATCTATTCCCTCCAGACCTATTGGAAACTTAGAGAGTTTAAAAAATACCAGGGCTCTGCTATTACAATTAGTGAAACCCAATTCTGGATCAGAAAATCAAACCTGAATCACCTGGCAAGCTTGAAATCTAATAGTCTTTCCCGAAAAAAGACTGAAAAAATATTTTTAGTTTAATGCTATTGAAATGTTTTTTTAAGCTGTATTTGGGAACAATTATTCATCAATCGACTCGACTATTGTGATTTCTGCAAGTAGAAAAAAACCAAAAAATGACAATCAGCCATTATTTCAAATTCAGGTATTTGTGGCCTATCAGCAGACTGAGATAGATGCATTTGTAGTATTTGTTTTCTCTAATAATGTATGATATATATGACATCGTTATTAAAGTTTTAGAATATTAATCAGGATTGCTTTTTTCTTAGAAGTTTTGTGAAGATGAGTAGCACGATTTTCAACCAGAATGCTTGATATTATAAATCTCAAACAAGGAGTAATTATCATGAAAGCAATATCAACAACTATTATTGGAGTTGGAATTTTGGCTTTTTTCTTGAGTACTCAAACCTATGCAACCGATGCAGGTCATACGTCAGAAGCGATGGAGCATGCAGGAGAAGCTAAAGCACATGGTGAAATGGGTCATGCTAAAGATTCGCTTAAGCATGCAAAAGATAGCCTAGAGCATGCTAAAGCGGCAAGAGATGATCATGCTGCATCCCACAAGCATATGGATGAAGCGATTAAACATCTGGAAGCAGGTATCAAGAGTGCTGAAGCGAATCAGTCCAAGGAGGCAGCTGAGCATACCGACGAAGCAATAAAACATATGCGCCAATCTGGCCATTAACCATTAATTGTGCTACAAAGTTCAAGCCTCCGCCCAAGTGGAGGCTTGATAAGCGAGTTTTGTTTTTTCAAATCTTCAATCATTCAATTAAAATTCTTGGGCCGATAGCGAAAACTCGCCAGTCCTGATTATCCTCAATCATAATTTCTATTAAAAGCTGTAATGCCAGGTGGCTGTTAGCCCACCCTTACGCTCAAGCTGAAAACCATTCACATCCTGATGCAATGGCTGCACCCATTCAAAAGCAAAGTTATTGCCTGCGAACTTGCCACTGGGCACAGAAACATTCACACCAATGCCAAGATCCCAGTAATGTCCACCTTGATTGGCAGGAAAATCCATCGGCCCGATACGCGCATTAAACTTGTTGAAATCTCCGTGTATTCTATCGCGGAAGGTATAAACCCCTCGCACTGAGGCCCCCAGCCAGTTGGTCAACTGATACCCTCCCCAGGTAGATGCCTGAAAAATATCACCAAGTCGATAACCCGATTCGTTCCTGCTTTCCATCCGCTTGACGCCATAAAGCTGAGATCCCCAGTACCAGCGACTGCTTGTTCCGGTATACGTCAAATTAGGTAAGAAATCCCAGGTGCCGCTTCCGAGCTGCATGTCAAAGTGAATAAGCCCTCCATCAGCCTGAAACATGCGCCTGAGCTCCAAATCCACTTTTCCGGTCGGTGCGCTGACACCTAAACCCGCATGTAGCTGATGTCCAGGTAAATCTAGCAACTTGTAAAGCGACATCAGAATGGTGTCACCAACACCGCCGGTCGTATGCCCACCAATGCCAGTATGCTCGTGGACACCCGGGGTGCGTGGTGGACGGCCGGTAAGTTCACGCAAATTCATATCCATATCCACGAATTGCGGCATGATCATCAGGTTCAACCAGCGGGTGGGTGCATACATGATATCGATCATGTGCATTCTCATATTCATGTCTGACGGGGCAAAGCGACACAAGATAATATCGCTGCAACCTTCATTGACAATTGCCTGATCGCTGGCATGGTGTGTTCCATGCAGCATATCCCCTCTTTGACGAGAATACATAAAGCGATACCCCACCATCAGCTCACCTGGAGTATCCAGCATATGGCCAAACATGATGCTGGCTGGAACATAATGTTGAGCATGGTTATGCTGCTTGCTATGTTCATGATCCGTATGATTATGCATAGCCTCTCCTCTAGCCATACGGGAACTTATAGCATCCATATCAACTTTTATTGCAGCATTAGCAACATAAAAATCAAAATCAGCAAAACTACTATGCCCATTGCCGCCTAGCTTCAGTGCGCTGGCACGTGTGTAATATTCAAATGCCGCTTCTAACTCGATTCCCTTGGCAAACTGCTTATTAACCACAACGCCGCCACTCAATGAACCAAAGCCAGATAATCGATGATCACTGGAAAAACTGTTAGGTAGTTTAGCGGCATCAAATGAAGTCAACTGAGGTTGCAGATCAAGTTGAGTTGCGTCAACCAGATGACCATTCGCATCGAAAAAATCCCCATTGCCATTACGAAAAAATTGTTGATTTGGATTATTCACATCACTGAAGATTTGCCGCCCAGAGGCATCGACGGCAGGTCTACGAAACGCCTGGTTGGAAATGAGAAAGGGGCTATAAAAATTGGCTGAATCTTGCGAGTAATAACGAATACGAGGCGTAATCGTCCAGCCATAACCTACTGGTTGCACCCAATCCGCTTCAAAAGTATGGGCATGAATTCCCCAATCATCGAAAGAAAACTGATAATTTAGATGAAGAGCGGCATCCAATGGATTGATTAACTGCACATATTTACTACCCAAAGCCAATTGATTGCGAATATTCGGTCGCTGCTCCAACAAGGCACGCGCATCCCCCGCTATGGGAATTTTTGGATCGGGATTGATGGCATCTGGATTAACAAAAATGACCGTCATTACTTTGTACGGATTTTCCATGAAGCCACTGCTATGGGTATAGCCGATGTTGGCATCGATCAGCGAGTTCTTACCAAGAACCTGTGTCAACCCCAGGTTAGCTGTCCAATCCTGGCGATCGCCTCGTAATATTTCCGAGCCACTGCGTCGTTCAATCTGATTTGCAAAAGCAGTACTCGTCAAATAAGGTACAAGATCAGGATCCAGAATAGCGGATGTTGCACTGCGGGTATAGCCAGCTCCATATTTCACGCTGGTTAACTTCTGATTGAAATCGAAACGACCGCTGACATTGCCATAGCTGGATTTATAATCATTTTCTAATGAAAATCCACCTCCCACATTAAGCGCCGCCTCGTTCCATTCATATCCCAGTTTAAAATTTGCCTGGTTACGTGTTTCAGGCGATGCGGAAGAAAGAATCAGCACATTACGCGGATCGACTACTTGCCCACTACCAGGTGTCAGTCTGAGTGGGTTGAAATTATGATCCAGCAGAACCTGGGTATTGACAAAAGGAGATGCGCCAACGGTAATTACTCCATCTGGCGAGTTCTGCAGAATGGGTCTATTTCCATTAGCCACTAAAGGAGCTGTGGTGACTGGCGTGGCACCCGACCACGTATCCTGGGTATAACCAAACGAAAATTTTACTCGATCATAAAAGGTAAAATTGCCACTTCCCTGTATTACATCAACCGTAATGGGTTTCAGGTTACTGTGCACATTGAAAAGATTGCGTTTACCTTCTTCATAGCGGATATATTGAAAACTGACGCTGTCGCTACTGGGATTTGCGCCGTGTGCAGAAGACAATAGTAAACCCGGCAAGACAAGCGCCGCAGACGTCAATGCCTGGAGCGTTGTTTTACTGGTAGAAGCTGAATTGACTTTTGAATCGCTAGATTCAAGATTCTTGACTGAATGCTGAACTGGACCAGCTGAGCGTAAAGCGTTCAAACCTATTTATCAGGGCATGGCTTAGAAACAGCCACAGCCGCCGCCACCCCCCGAAGAATTAATGCTGGCAGCAGCTTCACGACTACCATAAACATGTGCCTGAATAGCACTTTGTAGTGGATTAGGATCCAGCGCCATTTGCGGTTTAGCAAGATTACCTCGCTCCCAGGGTGCTACGTTGACACAGCCTGATAACCCTGGCACGCTGAGTAAAATGACGAAAATGACAACAAAATGAGTTATATTCATCGACGAAATCAAATTGAGAATTTTTGTACCAAAAATAAAAAATAGGAGCAAAGAATACAAACTATCTCTATATTTCTTCTCGCAGAAGCTGCTCAATCAAAATGCGTAACTCTTCAGTTTCACCTGTTCGAAAACCACGATGGATATGCCGGACAAGGCCTCTTTTGTCAATAATATAAGTGGACGGCATGGCAATCACCCCAAAATCTTGAGCACAGCGTTTACTGGTATCGATCACAATCGGGAAATTGACAGGACGCTTGGCAAGAAACCCCTTGGCATCTTCAAGATTTTCATCCAGATTAATGCCGATCACTTTCAGACCTTTGTCTTTAAATTCGTGCATTAACTGGCTCATGAAAGGAAATGATTTAACGCAAGGAGGGCACCAGGAAGCCCAGAAATCCACATAAATCACTTCGCCTTTCATTCCTTCCCAATCTCCAGCAGATTTCCCGTCCAAAGAAGTCAGCTGACAATGCGGCGGCGGTGTATTTCCTTCCAGGTGCGCCCTCACAGGCATTACCACAGAAAGGCACAATATCAGGCTGGCTGAAAATAATAAACTCGTTTGCTTAATCATTTTAGGAAGAATTTAACTGATCATCATCGAAACTGCGATTATTGGAACTGATCCACTACAATGTCTGTGCCGGTATGCACCTGATTGGCGGTCATGCAATGCCAATCGACTTCAAAATCCCGAGCACCGGCAATCGTTTTATCCGCCATCATAAAATACGTTCCGTTACCCCCTTGCAGGCTCACTTGCTGACTAAATTGCGCATCTCCTGGTGTAGTATCGGTAACACTGATCGCCTTGCTGCCTTTAAGAAGCTGAAGGCTGATAAACATTCCAGGTATAGGAGGAGAATTATCGCGGATACGTGCGACAAGATTATCTGCTGGCCCATTACCATCATCAAAGCAAGTCACGCGCGCTAGTGCGGTAAACGTTGCCTTGTTACCCGCAGGATCAAGCGTAGCACCAGCCGTATGTGCACCAATGGTCGCAGCATAACAAGCAGTGACAATGACGCTTACCACTGCCAATTTTTTTTGCAGAAATAGATGATTTTTTGTCATGTCTTCTCCTCTTTCTTTCAAATATTCAATTTAATCACTAAGACACTATATATCGATAAGGGTGCTATTAAATCAAATCTTAATTTTCATAAACCATTAATAAAAATATGTGGACATATACACTTTCATCGCACAAAAAATCATCTATTTTTGTTAATGCAAACAGGATCGACGATCCCGTTTGCAAATGCCAAGTATAGCGTTTATTCAGGCCAAACTTGCTGACCGTTGAACTTGATCGGCATATCACGATTGATCTGTGCAGCAGAAGGTTTTATCTCAACATCGACACCACCATTACATGATCCAGGCAGTGGGTTCTTCGTTAAATCACGATTGATCGTTAATGAAGCGGGTCCATCATCTTCCGCACTCACACGATCATACGGCGTTCCCAGGTTATTATGCGTCCATAGATTAGCAACACCTCCGGACTCTCCGCTTCCATTGCGTAACGCATCAATTCCACTGATTTCACAAATATCGACAATGGAAACAAAGAATTTCACGCTCTTGGCGCAGGAAGTTGGTTCGATGTTAGTTGCACTAACTCTGAAAGGAACAAATGCATTCATGTGAGCCGGCATCCCTGATCCGCCTCCAGACCAGAATCCGACGACATTTCCTGTCGGTCCTTGTTTTTCATCCACAAAATCAAATACCGCTCGGGTTTGGAGAGGCTGAACATTAGATCCCCAGTTTGAAACAAAATCGGTCAATGGCCCATTATGAGGTTGGCCACCGACGGTAATAGTTGAATCCGTACCATCCGGAAAAACCACTGAGGTACCAATAATCGCTTTCTCTCCACAACCATGACCGATGGCAACATTGTTCGTTACTCGGACGCCTTCAGTAACTATCGGTACTTCCAATCGCGTATGCGCCAATACACTTTGCCCTATGCCTAACAGCGTGGCTGTAGCCAAAGCCAGTATTGATATTTTAAACTTATTTTTTTTCATGTTGCCCCTTTTACTAATTTTTTATGTGTTCGTGATTTAATCAAGGAAACAGCCCATAAGACTCATCCCAGTTACCCGATTAATTTACTAATTAAAAATAAAAATAACGGCGCCGATGACTATCCATCTTTTTGAAGGGAGGGATAAATAGTCACAAATCAATTATCTGGCCTGATCAAATAAATGACAATGCGGCAAATTGTCGCACTTGCTATTTCAACCTTGTCTCGGAAACATTTAGTAATCACGAAATTACTTGAAAATGAACGCAATCTAAACAAAGCGTATTTAATTTAATTATTGGAATGGGCTATTGAGATGCGATAATTTGTCGCATTTGTAAGGCAATCATTGGTTTATACAATGTACATCCAATCACATTATGAGTTGGTGGTAAACGAGTATTTATCGCGCTAATGACAACGAAAACATTTAGGCTACGCCTCTATGTAAAGGGCGGGGCTACTTACTCTTATTATTCCCTGGATGGCATTGGTGCCAGCACAGGCTCTATTTATGCCATCAATACAATCGGCAGCGTCATTGGCACACTGTTTTTAGGTTTTTATTTATTCCCTCGCATCAGCTCCAGCGAAATATTCATTGGACTTGGTTTTGGATTACTCCTGCTTGCTTTGATCGTTGCAATCTTTGAACGTAAGCATCTTAAATTGAGTACAGCTATATTACCGGCTGCATTGCTATCTTTTCCGGAATTATGTAGCAGCAGCACAAAACCTTTATTTTAAATAGGTTACCGTAGTCGTGGCCCACATGCAGCGTGCATTAAGAACCTATTTCGCTAGGGAGGCACGCCAGACGATGATGCTACATGCGAACCGATAGGACTATGACCTATCCAATTTTTCTGTCCTGCGTCAGCGCCGCATCTTTCTATTTCGCTTGATTTCATACATGGATTGATCTGCCTTATCGATAATCTCTTCGATATGTTTTCCGTCATCAGGATAAACGGCGTATCCAATGCTCGCGCTAAGTAGAAGTGGCCGCTGCTCAAAAACAAAAGGGGCGTTAATCTTCTTCGCAAGGCATTCAGACTGCGTCATCGCACCTTCCCGATTATCGATGCGGGAAAGAATTACACCAAACTCATCTCCACCAAGGCGTGCCACCGTGTCCGATTGGCGGGAAGTGCTATTAACACGGGTTGCGACTTCTCGTGTAAGAATTTCTAGCGTTGTTTACAGTATTGTGGAGAATACTGTAAATGAACATGCACAAACATATAAGACTTACGCCACTTGATCGTCAGGAGC
>NZ_FNPJ01000158.1 GCF_900107265.1 Nitrosomonas sp. Nm33
TCGAATATTGAGTGCGCTTCTTACTCATCGTCATTAAGCTCCTTTTTAATTTTGTCAGAGCTTAACAATCTGTACAGTTTTTGGGGACCACTTCAACCCTCGCGATCTGGTAGTAGGGAAAGTTCCAGGGCTCGATGCCGAGCAGAACCCCGATCGGCTCGATATGCAGTTCAGCACCAGGAGATTCGGAAAGCAGGCGCGGCTGCAGGTAATGCTCGGCTTTCTTTGCGTAGTAGTCCAGGATATCGGCTGAAAGGGCAACTTCTGCGCGCGCCTCAGTGGTAAGCTTACCCACCTCCAACGTCAGGTAGTGGCTGTACTCTTCACTTTTTTCGCGCAGGATGGCAGCTGCGGTAGAAATAATCCTTGCACGCTCGGTGACAGAGCGATGGCGCCAATTACTGTGGAAAGCCTCATGCGCGCTTGCCACTGCGGTCTCCAGGTCCCGGTCGGATATGTTTTCATAGGTCTTGATCAGCTTGCCTGTTGCAGGGTTGATCGTTTGATAAGTCATGTTGCCTCCATGTGCTTAACTGTGAGTGAGGGCGCCCATCCGCCCGAAAAGATCAGGATGATGAGCTCGTGTTCTTTTGCGGCATATGCAGTGCCGGGCGCAGGGGAACCGGCCACCCAGCCCGGAGTGGCCAAATTCCGGTCTAACGCTCCGCTATTCCTGGAGTAAACGCCAGGTTAACGGGAAGCTTTTCCGCCGCGGTGTAAGGACTCGCCTTGTTTTCCTTTACCCATCTCCTCTCGCCTACAGATTCAAAAGGAGGCGGAATCTCTCCCTGGAGAGACCAGAGATCGAAAGGCGTCTCGTCAATGGAAATCTCCCAATCGTAGCCTCTGTCCTTTACAAAAGGAGCAATAAGCTCATCGAGCGTTCTCACCCACCATTCCCGCATGACCGGGCCGGGTAGCGTCCTCGCAATGTGATCGACCCTGAACCGGACAAATTTGTTATTTGGCTCACCGCCTACAAAGCAGGAGTCCCTGGCTATTTCCTCAAAAATGAAGACTACATAGAACTTGGGGATAGGAACGCGTGCATACATACCGGTAATCCTTTCGGATAGCTCCTTTTTATCCTGAGCGGTATATGCTCCAGCGGGATGATAAACTTTCCATAATGGCATGATTTTTCTCCTAAATGATTTGAAAGGGTACTACTTGTAATTAACAAGTGGTTAGAGTATAGACCTGGAGACGGACAGGTGTGTAGTTTGCAAAATCGGTTATCGGAGTTCTATTTTTGAAACGATGGGTGGCTCCTATGCAAGACCTGAATGATCTCTACTACTACGTCCAAGCCGTGGATCATGGCGGCTTTGCTTCGGCAGGTCGGGTCCTGGGCATGCCGAAATCGAAGCTTAGCCGCCGCATCGCCAAGCTGGAAGAGCGCTTGGGTGTGCGCCTGATCCAGCGCTCGACACGTCA
>NZ_FNPJ01000123.1 GCF_900107265.1 Nitrosomonas sp. Nm33
TCGAATATTGAGTGCGCTTCTTACTCATCGTCATTAAGCTCCTTTTTAATTTTGTCAGAGCTTAACAATCTGTACAGTTTTTGGGGACCACTTCAGTACTCGGCGAGCATATCGACTGTATAATTTGAATCGCTCCTCGCAAGTACTTCTGATATTTCTTCAATGCTTACTCCTTTTTTTATCAGGAGATTTTTTTTGAGAAAAGGAAATTTAAACTCAGTAACAAGGGGCTTCCATAAATAGACAGTAGCATCTATCCAGTTCTTTGGTCTGTCAGTGCAATGGATTCGATTTAAGATACTATCTAAGCTATAAAGAGCTGAGAGTTTAAAGCGACGACCAAGTAATCGAGAAAAGCCGATCTCATATTTTTTAACTATTGCCATCTTAAATCCCAATACTTCAACTCGGCTAAAAAAATCGGTGAACTCTTCTGAGACCATTACAGATTTTTTACAATACAGAAAATACGATTGCAGGTGTGGAAGAAAATGCAAAGAGTCTGTCATGCCAACGATATCGGCATCATCATTTTCCAATCTCGCAATTATTTTGTGAATGCTGAAAAGCGGCCCCAGAACACTATCATTTGCTAAAAGAAGTGCGCTGTGTGAATGATATTGAGGATACTCTTGTAGTCCTATTTTCCATCCATAAAAATCGTAGCCTCTATTCTCTTTTACAATTATTCTTATGCAAAATTTTGAGAGCTTCTCCAAATCTGCATCTGAGACTATCTCGTTTGAGCTGATGAACACGATGTCAAATCCCGCTTGCATTAGTTCATTCAGATAACGATAGACATTCTTTTTAATAATGTTTTTTTCGTCATAGCCACAGAAAAAACATACAGGTCTATCATAATTTGGCGCCAAATACCCTCGCTCAGAGTAGCGCACGATTGGTTTCTCGTACGCTGCTCTTTTTGCAATCATATAAACTGACGTATCGCGCAGAAACCTCAAGTCTTCGACTATCTTTTTAGTGTGCCAAAACGCTGATGTTTTCATAAAACCTGGCAAAAGCTAAATAAACCTCAAAAATTCTATCAGGGGGCAAGCGATTCCGTACCGACACATGCTGGTGCGTGATTCAAACAATGAATCGATCCCAAGTTCCGTAGCGGTTGTATACAGGACCACGTGGCAAACTGAATGTGATTAAAAGTAATCCGCAAACCATGCTGGAAATTAGTGACCCAATACTCGTGTCATAAAAGAAAGGAGTGACTAATAAAGCTGTACCAAGTGGTATGAGAAAAAATCGGCTGGCACGAGCCGATTCAGCTAGAGCAGTAATAGCCACGGTCAATACAAGCGAGCCAATTAAATGATCTGCATTGGCCATGCTTGTTCCTGCATCCAGTGTAATACGCGTAAACATCAGCCAAATTCCAATAGGTAAACACAGTACCAAATTCCAGGGTAAAGTCACGCCGCCCTCCAGTATTTCCTTGAAAATTTTTGATGGTCTTTGTACAAAATTATCTTCAATTGATTCCCATTTTCCTTCATCTGTATCTCCCTGAAAGAAAACGTGCAAGAGGGAGCGCCCCTGTTTTTTTCTACGATATAGAAATTGACCCGTTGCAATCAATTCATCAATAGAATAGGGAATTTGTATTAGCATTGCCATTGCAGCAATCAAGCATAACGTGCACCATGTTCCGATCAAGATCGGCTGAATGATAATAAAGAAAATGGAAACAATGCCCAATGGCACAATCATGATACCAAATAATATCACCAGCCATGGCATAGTACGCCAACGCCTTGCTGAGCCTATCATGCCAGTCAGAATTTCTAACGCATAAGTCATTGCTCCCAATCCGGCATCGGGTACTGGCCAAGCTTTCGAAATGGATGAGGTGATAATTTCTTCCGTTCCATTGCGGGGATCTTACAATGAGCCTGCAAAAAATGGCTCCCATACACCATCGATATGACCAAGCTGATAAGCACACAAATAGCGGGATATAAAGAAACCGATAAACGCCAATATGATAATGGGCAAGCGTTGAAACCAGCTAGAGGGTGAGTATGACCAACCGGGCGGTATCGTCGGTCCAGTTTGAGCAGCAACGGCTGAAACACCTGGTACTGGTCGAGTTAAAACTGCAAAGCCCATAACCAGCATACCAACAATCGTGTCGCTCAGATAGGCAGCTGCGGTTGGTGTCCAAAAGATTAATGGCGCACCCAATAACCAGAATCCTACTGTGCCACAAAGCCAGCGAGCCAGACCAAAATGCCACGACAAAGACATGAACGATAAAACGAGCAGCACCACACCGGAAATAATATCGTTCCAGACCATAGCTTGCGATTCGTATGCCAGGATAAAAGGAGCTGTCATGAGCCAGAAAGCTAGACCCATATTGAGGAAATACGCCCAAAGATTTTCGTTATGTTGCCGAAGATATTCTATTTCATGTTTGTGCCTGATCTGATCAGCGTTGCGGTGCTTCTCTTTCGCCGTTTGTACCCAGTCTGGCAATAGAATACCGTTCCTTGTGTACCAGGCGGCAGGATCTTTTTTCAGACTAGCAATGAGATTTTTTAATCCCTCATAGATACTATGTTTCGGTTGCCAATCCAGTAATTCTCGCACCCGACTGATATCGAGATCGTAATGATCAGAAGCCAGGTCAATCATAAATGGCTTGATAAAAGGTTTTTTCCCTTGATCAATGGTATCAGGAATGATCGGCTCAGCCTGTTCCTCCAGCCATGCACCAGACTTGGCGACAAATTCCGGAATATCTATCGTTTGCCATTCCTTCTTACCAAAAATCAGATATCCAATCCGATTTTGTAATTCGAGATAACTCATCACCTCTCCCTCGCCAGCGAGTATGATATTGGCTTTCGGTAGTTTTTTGCGGTAATCTGCTACGCGTTTGAACAGATCCACCATGTCTTCTTTATGGATAAGGGCCTGACCGGCCATCAGATCACCCGCATAAAGATGGCTTCTAAAGTCGCGCTCGTAAATTCGGGCTATTTGGTGAGACAACGTCGGTACCGCGCTATCGTTATCATATACCCCAGCTAACCGCAAAATGGTGTAAGGGATCTTGCCATGTTGTTGTTTGATAATTTTTTCTGCTTTGGCCTTAGATTGTGGGTAAGCCCAACGGGGTTTAAGGAGCATATCTTCATTGATTTTTTGGCCTGGTACAGTGGGCTCGTGAACCAGCATTGTGCTAGAAAAGATAAACCGATCAACTTCAAAGTTTTGCAGTATCTTAAGTAAACGCTGAGTACCTTCAACTGTGACACTTTGATAAAGTGGATTGGGTTCACCGGTAAAATCGAAATATGCGGCTAAATGAATAACGACAGCGATTTTCTGCCCATACTGTGCATGTATTTTGTTAAATGCTGATTTGATGGAATCTTCAGATATTAGATTGCAATCAATACTGGTATCTGCTTTATCACACGGATTGATATCAAGTCCAATCACATGGTAACTTTTTCTCAAGGCTTCACAGAGCGTACCTCCGATATTCCCGGAAGCCCCAGTTATAATGACAAGTGGTTTTTGTCGATTAGTCATGTTTTTGATTTTCAATCTCAATGAGTTTTTTATTTTTCATGCCCTCAGCAGGGAGAACATCTTTATGACAAAAAGATAAAGCGAAAAACATAAAAGACTGTCATTGGATGCCAGAGATCTTTTCCACATTGCTTCACTACCACCTAATTTCATTTCCAAATCAAACATGATGAAAAGGCGAGCCGCAGACAGTATGAATAATACGGCAAGGTGAAGCCGACAAAGTCAGGTTTGATTTAGAAATGAAATAAGGTTTTAGGTATAGATAAAATTATTAGAATATCGACTTTTAAATCAGTTTCGCCTCATGCAGCACAAGAAAATAAAAGAACTCAATCTTTCCTCTCGATAAGCGGTAGCTTGCTTATTTTCAGCGGTTACAGTCGTAAAATTTACAGCAGCGAGATAATTATTCCTCTATTGCTTTAGACTCGATATAGCCAATCACATATAAATTGATTATAATTTGTGAATGACCTATCCAGTATCATTTCGCCGTAAGGTATTATCCGTTCGAGAGAAGGATGGC
>NZ_FNPJ01000036.1 GCF_900107265.1 Nitrosomonas sp. Nm33
ACCTACCGCCTTGACTACTCCTTTTTCCTCAAAATCCTTTTCACCCATTAGGTGACTCCTTCATCCAACCGTAAAACCTTTACAGTACTACGTTTGCAGCTGTTTTATAGGGTCAACTGAGGAAAATAGGTTAATAGATAAAAAGGGGGTTATTTTTTCCCATACACACGCACGAGATGTTTCCTTCGAAGCTTAAGGTTCCCCGTTCTTGACACTTCGTAGTGCGAACTCTGTATTCCAGCAGAGTTTAAAGATTCGTATGCTACTCAAATGGAGATCAAGATGAAAAAGTTTCAGACAATTGCAGTAATTGTAGGTTTAGTGTTCTCGCTTACAGTAAGCACGCAAGATAAGCAGACTCTCGAGGTGATGAAAAAAATCGAGCCGCTCCCGCAAGATCTGGAAATTCAGTTGGCACTAAGTGCGCTTCCACCACACCTCAGAGACAATGCAACGGTATATATTTTAAACCCTGATAAGGGCTTCGAAGTTGCTCGCAAGGGTACTAATGGATTCCACGCCTTTGTTGCTCGAACCGGCGATGATACCTTCAGAGGGTCCTGGCCCTTTACTCAATACAGAGATGATATTCTCTACCCAATTTCCTTTGACCAAGCGGGCGCCAAGGCACAGATGCGGGTCTTCTTTGATGCAGCAGAGATGCAGGCCAATGGCACACCTCCCAGCGAACTAAAGAAAATCATCCAAGACCGTTACAAAACAGGGTACTACAAAGCGCCGGAACGAGCCGGTATCTCATACATGCTGTCTCCAGTGCTGAGAACGTACTTCAAGCCGGAAGAAAGCGACAGGGTCATCACCATTAACTTTCCACACGTTATGTACTACGCCCCTGATGTTTCCAATGAAGACATAGGTGGTGGGGAACCCGCTGGTATGTATCCTTTTGTTATATTACCCGGCCCCCACGGATATATTATTCAGCCTCTCGGCCTGACGGAAAGAGCAGCTATTAACAAAGAATACGAAGACATGCTTGCAAGACTCTGTAAAATTAAAGAAGTCTGGTGTTTGCCGTTTGCCAAAAGAGAAAGGTCAATATTGATGCAAAAGCAGACTCTCCTATGAAGATGCGTTGATGGATATGCTATACCGATGAAGAAAGCAAGGAAGAATATCTATGCAAAAGATTACTCCCTATTTATGGTTTGACAAAGGGGCTAATTCCATTTCTAAATCAAACCTAACTTTATCGGCTTCACCTTGCCGTATTATTTATACTGTCTGCGACTCGCCTTCGTGTCATCTTTGATTTGGAAATGGAATAAGGAAGCTGCCGAGTTTTACAATTCTCTGTCTGACACAGTCTTGCCCTCACGTCATAGTTGCCTGTGCAATTGTTTGAAATTTTCTCCTTAAATCTGCTGCAGTGTTATCAATAAATTTCTATGCAACGCCATCATTAACTTCGGTAGCAACTACTGTCGTAGCATGATTATGATGAAATGGTGTAGTCGGCCCTGCAAAATTCATCCAGCTGCCGATGCTATTTTGGCATGCGAGGTATTCGCATCAATGAGTAGCTGTTCGCTCTCTCTTTATAGAGTTTATAGAGTTGACCAGCTGAAGCAATAAAAGGCGCAAAAAACTGCCTTCAGCCCAAGGCGAACCATTGCTCGCAACAACCAGCGCAGATTGTAACCTGCTGCGCACAACACCGCATGGAGTGCATCGCCGATTCTACAGCTTGGCGCCGCTTAAGCCATCGTCGCTGCTGCTTCGTCAGCGATTTGTTCTTGCCACGATGGATGATTTCCATGTTCGGATTGTCAATGTCCGCTCCCTGGAGCCCGAGATCCACTACTCTACCTACTTCGGTGTGACACTTGAATTTGCCAGGAGGATTCTCATCTGCTCCAACTGTTCGCGGAGAATGTGACCATCATAGGGATTGCCGGGGAAGGGGATCGCACCGACCATCAAACCATTCTTGTGAGTAATAGTGATGCTGGCTTTGACGCCAAACTCATAGGGCTTACGTGCTTTTCCTTTACCGATACACTCGACCCGGCGCAATCACTCAAATTCTTGAGCATCTGGATTTATCCTCCCGAGCGCCGCCTAGAGCACCTGCGCAGATTTTTGGCTCTGTCAGATCTATCTGATTCCAAGCTTGTCTTTCTCGGCTCTGTTCTTTCCCCCTGGGTGTCTTTTGCATGAAAAACAAAAAACAACCTAAATCCAGCAATTTTTGCTGCCAATTGAGCACAAATTTTTGAATTTTTGATCGCTATCGCTTGTCAGAATGTATAACACTCCATTCCCTTTTCTGTACTTTTATTTCATATGAAAAAGAGTGTTTATTTTTCCTATACCCCAATCGAGTGACAGGGAGATCGAAATGAACGAAGCCCAAGTCGTAGTGAAGCGTATCCAGCAGGCCCTCGAAAATGAGCCGCGCATCAACCCACATCGCTATCCGGTGAAGGTGCACGTGGTGCAAGGCGCGGTGGTGATGGAGGGCGAGGTTGCGGACATTGCCGCCAAGAAGCTCGCCCTCGAAGCGGCGGGTGCGATCGAAGGCACGCGCGAAGTTGTCGACCAGCTGCGCGTCGTGCCCTCCGAGCGGCGCGGCGATGGCGCAATCAGCGACTCGCTCGCCAACTTCCTGCTCAACGCGAACGAGCTGCGTAACTGCACGATTCGCATCGTGAGCAACGGCAAGCTCGAGACGCTGCGCAAGGCGCCGCCCGACGACGGCGGATCGATCGACTTCGAAGTCAAGGATGGGATCATCGCGCTCAACGGTACGGTGATCAGCCTTTCGCACAAGCGTATCGCCGGAGTGCTCGCCTGGTGGACGCCTGGCTGCCGCGATGTTGTCAACTCGCTCGATGTCGTGCCTCAGGAGGAGGATACCGATTACGAAGTCATCGACGCCGTGCGCCTGGTGCTCGAGATGGACCCGTTCGTGCAGCCCGAGCAGATCGACGTCAAGTGCAGCAACTACGTCGTGACGCTCCAGGGCTACGTGCGCACCGCCGACGAACGCCAGCGCGCCGAGCTTGACACCTGGTACGTATTCGGCGTCGCCCGTGTGATCAACAACCTCGATCTGCTCGGCTAGGTTTCAGTGCGTCACGGCCAGCTTGCATCTATCAGATCATATTAGGTCCCCCTGATATGAATAACGATGTGCCGCTTTCCTCGGAAAGGCAAAAATGATCTAAATCCAGCAATTTTTGCTGCCAAATAAACACAAATTCTTTGAATTTTTGATTGCTTATCAGAGTGTTTGACACTCCATCCCCTTTCCTGTACTTTCATTTCTTATGAAAAAGAGTGTTTGTTTTTCCTATCCCCCAAGGCATTCATGAGTTCAGAAAAAATCGCACTTACACAGACTGTGCAAAAAGGGGGTTGTGCCGCTAAGGTTGCGGCTCCGGAACTCCGTCGAATTTTGCAACAAGTAAGATTTCCGGCAGCACATCCCGCTTTGCTAGTGGATGGAGGGCTTTTTGATGATGCTGCGATTTATAAAATCAATGAAGAAATCGCCCTGGTTCAAACTTTGGATTTTTTCACTCCTATAGTGGACACCCCGAAACTTTTTGGTGAAATTGCGGCGGCAAATGCCCTCAGTGATGTTTATGCGATGGGAGGTAAACCAACAACAGCCATGGGAATTTTGGCATTTCCTTTGGCAACCATGTCTGAAAACATCATTATTGATATTTTGCAAGGAGCCAGTGATAAGATCGCAGAGGCTGGGGCTAATTTCGTCGGTGGACATTCTATTGATGATGATACTTTGAAATTTGGCCTGTCGGTCACTGGATTTGTAAATCCAAGTCAAGTATGGACCAATGCAGGAGCTAAAATAGGTGATCATTTAATGCTCACAAAAGCTCTGGGGACAGGGACAATGACGGCTTCTTTAAAAAGACAGCAGTCTCAAGAAGAAGATATCATGGAGGCTTTGCATAGTATGGTTACTGTCAATAACGCCATTGACTGCATGACTCCGGACTTACAAGCAGCGGTTCACGCTGCGACAGATATCACAGGTTTTGGTTTTTCCGGTCATTCCATGCAACTTGCTAATGCCAGCCAGGTGACTTTAAGAATTCAAACAGAAAAACTTCCACGGTTTACTAAGACTTTTTTCTGTCTGGAAAACTCTTTTTTGACGAAAGCCCACCGGACAAATGCGGAATACACTATATCTAACATTGATGTTTCAAATCTGGATAATCTTTACAGGCTTTTAATTCATGATCCACAGACAAGCGGAGGCTTGTTATTGAGTGTTTCCTCTGAAGTAAGTCATGCCATGATTCAGGCCTTGCGCACCAAATTTAAATCTGCTGAGATTATTGGAGAGGTTTTGCCTCGTCAAGATAAAGCGGTGGTCTTTGAGTAATCAAAATATCAGAATTGATGAATTAAAAGAATTATTCGTAACGGAAACGCCGTTGATCGATGTGCGCGCGCCGGTGGAGTTTCTGCAAGGTTCTCTTCCTGGATCCGTCAACATTCCCATACTTAATAATGAAGAGCGTGCGCTTGTTGGGACTACCTAC
Source organism: Nitrosomonas sp. Nm33 (assembly GCF_900107265.1). Lineage (GTDB taxonomy): Bacteria > Pseudomonadota > Gammaproteobacteria > Burkholderiales > Nitrosomonadaceae > Nitrosomonas. Next base: position 4,545 of record NZ_FNPJ01000036.1, read on the forward strand.
AAGAATCAAGGTCAGGAGGCCGCAGTCCGTCTGGGCTATCAGATTATTTCAGGTCCTGTAAAACAAAGTCGTCTGGATCAGTGGTTGAAGTTTGTGCGAGGGAATCCCCGGACTGTGCTTTATTGTTTTCGGGGAGGTAAGAGGTCGCAGATCACTCAACAATGGTTAAAAGAAGCAGGTATTGAAAGACCTCTGATTGTTGGTGGCTATAAAATGGTGCGTCAATTTTTAATGGACGCTATTGATAAATTTAGTGAAGGCAAGAAACAATTGGTTATTACCGGGCCTACGGGTAGTGGAAAAACCAAGCTGATTCATGCAGTGAGGGATATTTATCCTTCTCTCGATTTAGAAGCCATCGCCCAGCATCGTGGCTCCGCTTTTGGGGGATTTCCGATCCCTCAGCCGACACAAATTGATTTTGAAAATCGGTTGGCGGTGAGTTTGCTTAAATTAGAAAACCGGATTGAATCTGATGGACCGTTGATGGTTGAGGATGAAAGTCGATTTATAGGAAAGGTTTACTTGCCAGCAAGTTTCTTTGCACGCATGAGGTCTTCAGAAGTCATTTGGCTTGATGAACCTTTTGAAGCGAGAGTAGAAAATATTTTTGAGGATTACGTCCTCAATACTGCGATCGGTCATGCGCAACAAAGACGGCAAGGGCAAAAATGGCAACCACAAAGGTTAATGGAACCTCAAGGACAAATAGCTCAACAACAATTCGTTGAGATTGAAGGAGCACAAGAAATTTTGCACAATCAAGCTCTTCAACTCTTCGAAAAATATAAGAATTCATTGCAAATGATCAGCAAAAAATTGGGAGGGAAGAGGCTCCAGGAGATATTGGGCGATTTGGAAAATGCACAGTTGGATTTTTTGAACATGAACGAGATTCGATCAAACAAAGTGTGGATCAAAAAACTTGTAAAATATTATTATGATCCGCTCTATCTAAGCTCTCTTGAGCGCCGCCAAGTGATTCCCTGTTTTAAAGGTTCAAAAAAAGACGTTATTGATTATCTTCAATATCATAAACAAGGGTGCTAAATTCTGATAGGGCGGCGAAAAAGACTTATCTGCTTCGCTATAGGAGCATGCTTTCGCTGATTTGCTAAACATTATTTTTTGATCGGATTCACTTTTTATATTTAGTATTTATCAAATGTTTCTCTTCTTGCGTTATAGGTTTGAAAATTCAATAAATGATCGCCCCGGCTCTGCGCAAGTCGGATTCATTGAATCGGGAGAGATCACATGAAACGACGCACTTTCTTGCAAGCTGCTCTCGCGACTCCATTCATTGCCGGGCTGCCGATCGTACGTGACGTGATCGCTGCCGCGCAGGGTGAGGGTTGGCGCACTTACGAGGTGGTCACGAAGCTGGAAATTGTCAATCCTTCTGGTGTTTCACGCGCCTGGGTTCCGCTGCCGTACACGGCGAAGACCGACTGGCACACGCCGCTCGGCAACACATGGAGCGGCAACGGGCAGGTGAAGGTTGTTACCGAGTCAAAATACGGTGCGGAGATGCTCTGCGTGGAATGGGAGGAGGGCGAGAAAGCCCCCGTGCTCGAGGTGAGCAGCCGTTTCGCAACGCGCGACCGCGCCGTGGAGTTCTCCAGGCCCAACCCGAATGCCCCCAGCTTGTCGCAAGCCGAAATGAGTCTCTACACTGAACCGACGGAACTCATTCCGACCGACGGCATCGTGCGTGAGACCGCGCTAGACATCACCCGGCATGCCAGGACGGATATTGAAAGGGCGCACGCGATCTATGAGTGGGTTGTGGACAACACCTTTCGCGATCCCAAGGTTAAGGGTTGCGGCTGGGGTGACATCAAGACGATGCTGGAAACGCGTTATTTCGGCGGTAAATGCGGCGATCTCAACGCACTGTTCGTCGGCTTGGCGCGATCGGTCGGCGTGGCGGCGCGCGATATCTACGGGGTGCGCGTCGCGCCTTCGCAGCTAGGCTACAAGAGCCTCGGACTCGGCAGTACCAACGCGAGCAAGGGGCAGCACTGCCGCGCGGAATTTTTCGCTCAGGGCATAGGCTGGGTGCCGGTCGATCCCGCAGACGTGCGCAAGGTGGTACTGGAGGAGTCGCCTGGCAACCTGCAGATCAACGATCCGAAAGTCGTGGCGTTGCGCAGGAGGCTGTTCGGCGCCTGGGAAATGAATTGGCTCGCCTACAACACTGCCCACGACGTTGTCTTGCCGAACTCCAGGACCAAGATCGCGTACTTCATGTATCCGAATGGGGAGACCGGCGGGAAAGTGCTGGATCAGCTGGACTCCGATACCTTCAAGTACACAATCACGGCCCAGCAAATCAATACTTGAGCGCGGGCTAAAATAGCTGCGCTTCAGATCATGCCAGTTGCCGGTGCGCCGGCAACTGCAGAATAGGAGACACAGAATAGGGGGCAGACTGCGGTTATCGGCTATGCGAGAAACAGATTGCTGGGTTCTGGTCTTGATCGGCGGAGAGCAGCAAATGTACATATGGCTGGTCATGAGCACATAGGCGGCACTTTGCAACCAGTCTTGCTGGCATGTGCTCGATCAGTCAATTCAAATAAAAGCGGTAGTCCTCTTTGGCAAAGAAACAGGCTTGGTGATTGTTGCTGCATTGGATAAGGTGAAGTGGAATATTTGGTAGTGCGAGGCGGGCACGCCGAGGCATAAGTTGGCACTTATCAATTATTGCGACTGACAAATTCTGCTAGAAAACTGTGGTCTGTTCGTCCCTATTACGCTTAAATATAAGGGATCTTAGGAAGTTAAAGCGGGTTTAAAGTAACAATTTAAGAATTTCATGGAAAGATTATCACGTCGATGATTAAAATGAAATTCGGTTTTTTCCAGGTACAGATAAAAAGTATGCTCAGGCACGCTATTGAATTTTACCAAACGTCTTTTTGCAAAATGCCAGAAGGATTCGATGTCGTTAATATGCCGCTCACTACGAGTAAACTCGTTGTCACCATGGTGAACCCTGAAGTGCAGCAACGCTACTCGTTTGCCACCCAGCTTATCTAAACTGTCGTTAAGACAAGGCAATGCATTATTCGCTCTATGGCTCTATTGCCTGGACGCAGCCATTGATTGGCTACCATATGAACATCTGCAATAAAGACCATCAATGGATGGTGAGAATAGCGTCCGCGCTTGCGCGGATTGTAGCCTCGCGCCGCTCTTTCCTGCTGTCCATAGCGTGTCATTACCGTCGAATCCAGATCCAGGGCAAATCATCAACGTGAAGATTGCAACCCATGTCACCCTAAGCCGTTATCTCTTTATTGGTAAAGCGAAGTTGAAAATCCACGAAAGCCCTCTGGAGAAAAATGTGCGCCAATCAGAATACGCTGGATTCGAGTGAATTGTTAATTCAATTTGCATAAATTGTCTCCATACGACTACACATCCACAAAAACCCTCCAGAATAAATTATGCACTAATCAGAATACGCTGGATTCGAGTGAATTGTTAATTCAATTTGCATAAATCGTCTCCTTATGACTACATTAAAAACTACTATAAAATATAACATTAATTAAGTTTACTAATTTTTATGTAGTTAAACAGAGACATTTCAATTTCTCTCCTTATTCTCAAAGAAAACAGAACCAATTGATTCTTTTAGCATAAATATTTTTTGGCATAGATATTGCTTTTCTTAGAAGGAGACTAAACAGTTTTACTCTACAAGCAAAAAGCTAAAGCTGCTTTTAGAACAATACTCTTTAAATTCTACAAATCAAAAAAATGGAGCCACATTTATGTCTCAAGCAAATGCTTATGAACAATACATGCTGGAACTTATCAATCTGAACGAAGCGGCAGAAAATCATAACAGCTGGATGATCGCAACCGACACTTTCTCTCACATTTCCTAATGGAAAATCTGGGTTTATATTCGTCTTAGAAGTTAGAACACTTTAGCAAGTACTGAACTTCCCAAGACCCAATAGGATTATAAGGGGATGAAAACAAATTATGAAAAGACAAATTTCCAATGCTTTTGCCCCTCCTGCGAGTCAGACTAGTTTGTTGAGAGGAAAAAGACTGCCAAACAATTATTTTATAGACATGGATGATCTGACCAACGGAATCAGAGAAGAGCCGATTAAAATGCTGCGGCAATACCGCGCTGTATCAGAGGTTGCTAACATTGACCTATCGGTGGTAGAGGACATGATCGAGGGCCTGCAGGTATTGGATTTTGACTGGACGTATCTATACGTGAACAATGCAGTGGTAAGGCAAATTAAAAAAACAAGGGAAGAATTGCTTGGCCACACCCTTATCGAAATATTCCCGGACGTTGAAAATACCAATGTGTTCAGCGCCCTAAAAAAATGTATGGAAGAAAGGACTTTCCTTCATTTTGAAAATGAATTTACTTACTCCGATGGCACGGTGAGCTGGTTTGAGCTGAGTATTCAGCCTGCGCCCCAGGGTATCCTGATACTGTCGGTAGATATTACCGATCGCAAAAAAGCCGAGGCGGAGATCAAAAAACTTAATGAAGAATTAGAATTAAAGGTAGAAGAACGAACTGCCCTGCTTACCGAACTGAATAAAGAACTGGAATCGTTTTCCTATTCCGTGTCGCATGACCTACGTGCTCCTTTAAGGGTGATCAACGGGTATTTGACCATCCTCGAAGGAAATCAAGATGCCAGGCTTGATGAAAGCATCAAAACATTTTTAAAAAGAATACGGAACAACGTGGAAAAAATGGATGCCTTGATACACGCCCTGCTGGCATTTGCCAAATTGGGAAGAAAAGAGGTAAGGAAAATAAAAGTCAACATGAAGATGCTGGCGGAAAATATTGCCCAGGACTTTAAAGCCATGAACCCACATAAGGCAGAGATACTCATCGGCAATTTAGACGAAGCTAGCGCAGATGCGATGCTCATCAAACAGGTATTCATTAACCTCCTTTCCAATGCCATTAAATACTCCACCTATTCAGAGGCTCCCAGAGTAGAGATTGATTCCTACAAAAAAGACGGGACAATCGTTTATTCATTCCGCGATAATGGTGTGGGCTTCGATATGACCTATGCCGACAAACTTTTCGGCATTTTTCAGAGGATGCACCCCGAAGGACAATTTGAAGGCACGGGCGTGGGCCTGGCTATTGTGCAGCGCATCATTAACAAACATGGAGGTAAAGTATGGGCCGAGGGCAAGCCGGGAGAAGGGGCCGTTTTTTATTTTTCACTGCCTGAATAAAATGTCGTATTCGCCTCCTGTGATCGCCGTATCTAGCTCCAGTATGGATTTAAACCTGGATTCCTCAATTGATCGCTTATGCTGTTATTAACGGTATGAATATTCTACATTTTTTGTAGATTTTACTCGTGTCTTTCAGATGTTCATGCTTCGGTGCGGATTGTACGATTTTGCAAGTACTGACTGCGTTGCAACTCCTTGGAATGGAATGACCATTCCGCATCGTTGCCCTTACCCTGTACTCGCAAAACTGCACACTCCATTCCGTCCAACTGAGGGATCCAGGTTAAATAATTCCTGATATTTGCGTTGGAATAGGGGACGGGCCAAGGTTCTCGGTTATGTGAGAAACAGATTGCCGGGTTCTGGTTCTATAACCTTGCGCAGTCACCCAGGCCTGCCGGGCGCTGCCTGTCACTCCAGAGCCGCCGATACCTGTGCCGTGAAGCGCCCATTGCTCAGCGCGTTGTGCCATTTGTCGCTCGCCGGATTTTATCCACCAGCCCCGATTCCAATCCATAACGGAACAGCCCCCGATAAACCCTCTGTAAGCCCTTTGCCTACCAGCGTCATCTAATCCCAGCGCCACCTAAAGCGGGTGCGGTTTCACCACTGCATCGGTTTCTCCCTGCGCATTTACTCGGTAACTAGACCAACGGTATTCAGCCGGATGCACCACCACACCTGCCTTCCTGAGCGCTACCTGGAGCATCAGCGCAAGTCTTTGATCCTTTCGAATCTATCTGATTCCAAGCTCGCCATTTTCAATCCACTTCATAACTGGGCTGAGTGCTCTCTGCGCCTCTTTCGTCGGAAAGGCAAAAAATGATCTAAATCCAGCAATTTTTGTTGCCAATTGAGCACAAATTTTTTGAATTTTTGATTGCTATCGCTTGTCAGAGCGTTTGACACTCCATTTGCTTCCTTGTACATTCATTTACCATGAAAAAGAGCGTTGATTTTTCTTATACACATGCACCCGCGGCGACGCAGCGCCTTCTGCAGGCTCTAGGCCGGGAAGCGGGTTGAGATGACTCGCCGCACGACCGACGAGCTGGCCAGGGCGAATGACGACCTGTGCCGGGAGATCTCCGAGCGAAAACGGACCCAGGAGGAGTTGGATCGATTTTTCATGCTGTCCCTTGACATGCTATGCATCGCCAATCGGGACGGCTATTTCAAGCGCGTGAGTCCCGCCTTCACGCGAACGCTGGGGTGGAGCATGGAGGAGTTGTTGGCCCGGCCGTTTATCGACTTCGTGCATCCCGACGATCATAGCGCGACGTTCGAAAAGGTGGAACAGCTGGTGATTGACGGTCAGCCGGTGTTGCACTTCGAAAACCGGTACCGGCATAAGGACGGCTCCTGGCGCACCCTGTCGTGGACATCAGTTTCTGAGCCAGACGGAACCATGTATGCCGCTGCGCGGGACGTCACCGAACGCCAGCTAGTCGAAGAGCGCGTGCGGCGGGCCAACGAGAAACTCGCCGCGGCCAACAAGGAGCTGGAAGCCTTCTCATACTCCGTCTCGCACGATCTGCGCGCGCCGCTTCGACACATCAATGGATTCGCGAGCCTGCTCCGGAAACACGCCGCCGCAGAGCTGGACGACAAAGGTCAGCAGTATCTGACCCGGATCTCCGAGGCGGCCAAGCACATGGAGGTCTTGATCGACGACCTCTTGCAGTTTTCGCAGATCGGCTGCACGGAGCTGCGACCCTTGCCGGTCCGGCTAGACCAGCTCGTCTACGATGTGCTGACCGGCTTTTGGCAGGAAACTGACGGACGGAACATCGACTGGGCTATCAATGATCTGCCGCATGTGTGCGCTGATGCCATGCTGCTCCGCCAGGTGTTCGTCAACTTGCTGTCGAACGCAGTGAAATACACACAGGGTCGCGACCCCGCGCGCATCGAAATCGGGAGCCTCGATCGGGATCAAGCGGCTCCGGTCATATCAGGGAAGGAAGGCGAGGCCGCGAGGGACGAGGTGATGATCTACATCAAGGACAACGGCGTCGGGTTCGACCAGCAGTACGCGCACCAGCTTTATGGCGTATTCCAGCGGCTGCATAGCACTCGTGAATTCGAAGGCACCGGCATTGGGCTGGCCAACGTGAAACGAATCGTTCTCCGGCACGGCGGACGGGTGTGGGCCGAAGGCAAGGTCGGTGAAGGCGCTACCTTCTACTTTTCGCTCCCCCGAACCGTTCCGGAAGGTTGAAGCGCGGCCAACGGCCCTAGGGGAGGCGGGGGTTGAGAGAAGCTGGATCAATAGCAGAATAGGAACAGACCACGGTTTTCGGTTATGCGAGAAACAGATTGCTGGGTTCTGGTTTTACAGCCTTGTGCGGCTGCCCAGCCTTGCCGGGCGCTGCACTTCGCTCCAGAGCCGTCGATACCTGTGCTGCGAAGTGTTCATTGCCCAGCGCGTTGTGCCATTTGTCGCGCGCGGAATTTCATTCACCAACTCGGCTCTAATTCATGATTGAACAGTCTTCGATAAGCCCTTTGTAAGTCATTGACCTGCCAGTGTTATCTAACTCCAGCGCTACGTCAAGCGAGTGTGGCTTTACCAGTGCATCGATCTTCCCCTGCGCGTTCACTCGCTAGCTAGACCAACGGTATTCAGTCGAAGCGCCACCACCATACCTTCCCATACCGGATGCAGTTCGATATGGCACTGACACGCAAGCCAAATAGGCATTTTCCTGAAGGGGCAGGAGCAGAAACATCCTTCCCATAAGGTTTTGCTGTGCTGGTAAGCGTGATTCACATACTGCGCATAACGCTGTATATCACGATTCGAGCGCCTTCATCAGCTCCCTGGCAGACTCAGCTCAATTGACGGAAAGTAGCAAATGTACATGATCCTAAAAACCGCAGTTGACCGCTTGATTGGAGCGCTAAGCCCATAACACATAGAAGCATTTTCGAAATTTTCTCATTCATCAGAATGGTGGGATCGCTACGAAGTGCATCGTATGTCGCTCCAGGCGCGAATGCGGCGTTGCTCTTACCCTTTCTTCGTTAGAATAGTGAACGTTTTTTCAGATTCTGCTCCACAATCTCCTGATGGATGGTAAAAACCTCCGGTGAGGAGGGATCAGCAATAATGCGCAGCCAGTGAACGTCATCAGCGCCAAATGTTTCTACACGCGTGACATTTTTTATTTGCCTCTTGTTGATATTATCTAACAATGGTTTATCTACCCGAAAGTGATGCGAATCGCCATGCGCAAGGACGACAGGTTTACCAAACTTCACCGATTCTTGCTCGAAGGCATCGAGAATTTCTTCAAATCCCAATCGTCTGCGATCACCTTTGATTAATTCAAACCCTGGATTAGCCTGAAAGAGTAAGAATACTCCACGAGCATTCCGAGCCCTGGCTTCGTCAAAAGTCTGGTGTAGCCAGGAAAGTGTCGCTTTTATCCGGCGCTTGACTTCCTCATCATCAGCCTGAGTGCGTGCCGAAAAAGATGCCAAGGCATTGTTGCTGCCAACAATGTGTAAAGTGGCAAACATGACATGATTTTTCATCCAGCGTACATTCTCAACAAACTCTGGATAGCTGGGATCGCTTGCCTGGGTGATGACAGGCATAGGCGATTGTCCCAGACTCATCTCTGCTTTTGGATAAAAAAGTGTCCGCAAACGGCTTAATCTCTCGAGTGGCTGGTAAGATCCTGCACTGAAGCGATGACAATCTGTCCATTCATTATCACCGGGTGTCAGAATAAAGGGAATCCGGAATTGCTGGAATCGCTCGAGGCGATCCTGAAACAGCTCATCTGAACACAATGACGAACCGGTTTTGATATCTCCAGCATGGAGCACCCACTCTAGTTTTTTATTGGCGTTGATTTCTTTAATGACATTATCAAATTTCCAGAAATCAGCCGTATTGTAGGGCACATCTCCGATCAGGGCGAATTCAAATTTTGCCAGACTTTCTGCTTCAAGATCGCCAGACTGAGACTGCCCCGGGGTAATGATAAAAAATAGCAAAACAAAAATCGGTGCGATGAAAAGTTTTAATCGAAACATGGTGTTTTTAACTCCTGTGAAGGAAATACCTGAAAAACAGCGAATAAGTGCGTCAGATTCCTTATTTCTTTTTCAAATAGATTTCAGTCCTGACGTGCTCCAACAATTTATTCCATTTCTAAATCAAACCTGGCTTTATCGGCTTCTCCTTGCCGTATTATTTATCCTGTCTGCGGCTCGCTCTTGTGTCATGTTTGATTTGGAAATGGAATTAGGGGGGGCAGAACAGTTTACTGACGGAGATGGCACTCTTATCAGGACAAACTATATTGCTATAGATAAATGAAACTATATCAATTTTATCTTTGTCCCAAAATTTAGAAAACCTGGTTAGACTGCGTCATTTAGGATGGCTAACTGTAGTTAGGCATTGCCGTTCAGATTCGTCGTTATTTTCTTCGCCTGGAATGCAGGCAAAAGCGTAATGACAAATCTCAGGAGATTATTATGCTGACCGATACTGACTTGCAACACTTGCGCCGCTGCGTAGAGCTGGCGACCGAGGCCCTGGAAGCGGGTGACGAGCCATTTGGATCTGTGCTCGTCGCGGCGGATGGGACCGTGCTCGCCGAGGATCGCAATCGTGTAGGCAGTGGCGACCCAACTCGCCATCTAGAATTCGAACTGGCGCGCTGGGCCGCGGCGAACATGACCTCTGAGGAGCGAGCGGCGGCGACCGTTTACACCTCGGGTGAACATTGTCCAATGTGTGCCGCCGCCCATGGCTGGGTTGGCCTAGGCCGCATTGTGTACGCAAGTTCTTCCGAGCAGCTGGCCGCATGGCTCACTGAGCTGGGGGGTGCCGCGCCTCCAGTGCGGGCCTTGCGGATTCAGGAGGTTGTCCCCGGCATCCTGGTAGAGGGTCCAGTACCCGCCCTCGCGGAGCAGGTGCATGATCTTCACCATCGCTTCTACCGCAAATATAGCAATAAAGGGTAGCGTCCCCTTTTTGCTCCTGACAATAGGACTTGATGCAGATGTGAAAAAGCGGAAGGGGGCCATAACGTTGTCAATTCCCGCAAAGATGACGCCTCGATGCCAGTCAATCGTTCCTGCCGAGTATCATTCTGGCCGCTCCTTGGCTCTCGAGCGGCTTGCGATCTAGCGCCAACTCTCGTCGACGCGGGGTTTCGCTTCCTCACAGCGCTCCTCATCCAGGTATGGGTAATCGGTATAGCCCTTGGCGCCACCACCGTAGAAGGTGGATTGATCAGCGGCATTGAGGAGAGCGCGTCTGCGAAAGCGTTCCGGCAGATCGGGATTGGCCAGGAACTTGCGGCCGAAGGCGATCAAATCCGCCTTGCCCTGCTCAAGCCAGACTTCGGCCGTGTCGTAGTCGAAACCGCCGGCGAGGATTAGCGTGCCCCGGTATTTTTCCCGCATCAGCACCAGCATCCGCAGCGCTTCCGGGGTGGGGGCAAGGCCTTGCTCGAATGCGGCGATCGCCGGATTGACCAAGTGCAGATAGGCGAGTTTGTAGCCGCTCAACTTTTCGGCGAGATAACCGAAGGTCTCCTCCCGATTGTCGTCGCTAATGTCGTTGATAGTACCGAGCGGCGACAGGCGCACGCCGACGCGGTCCGGCCCATAAATTTCACAGACCGCATCGACTACTTCCAGGAGCAGCCGTGCGCGGTTTTCGATCGGCCCACCGTAGCTATCGTTGCGCTGGTTGGTGCCGGAATTGATGAACTGATCGAGCAGGTAGCCGTTGGCGCCATGCACCTCGACGCCGTCAAAGCCGGCGCTCAGCGCGTTCCTGGCCGCGCGCTCGAATTGCCGGACGAGGTAGGGCATCTCCTCGAGCTGCAAAGCTCGCGGAGGGACGAAGGGCGTCAGTTCGCCCTCGCCGTTCTCGTTCTCGATAAACGCATCGCCGCTCGGTTTGAGCGCCGAGGGTGCGACCGGCAACATGCCGTCGGGCTGCAGCACCGGATGAGAGATGCGGCCGACATGCCAGAGCTGCATAAAAATCAAACCGCCGGCCTTATGCACGGTGTCGCTGACCCGTCGCCAGCCCTCGACCTGCTCGCGGCTATGGATACCCGGTGTCCAGGCATAGCCCTGCCCCTGCATCGAGACCTGGGTAGCTTCGCTGATGATCAGAGCAGCCGAGGCCCGTTGCGCGTAATAACAGGCATTGAGTGGCGTAGGGACATTCCCCGGCTGGCCAGCGCGCGAGCGGGTCAAGGGGGCCATGACTATCCGGTGCGGAAGCTCGTAGCGTCCCAGCCTGATCGGTTGAAACAACAACTCCGTGGACGTTTGCGGCGCAGCACCGGGTTGCGCTGGGGGGGGGGTGAATACGGGCATGAGGTTTACCTCCTATAGTATTTTCCAATCCATAAATGAGTCTGAGCAAAGGTTATTAAATTTGAGTATTCAAACTTGATTTTGTTTTGGATTGGTTAAAAAATACTTCAATTGTATTCACTATTGCATTATGGTCGCTCATCCTTGATGGGACTGTATCCAGTTGTTCAAACGAGATCCTGGTTTGAGAAAGAAGGTTGCATCTGGTAATGATTTCAGCTTTTCGTAAGGTGTCATCATCGGAAAAGGAGATGCTACTCTTTTTATAGATTTTGAGAATAATCATCACATGCCAAGATTAAGTAGAACCGTATTTGCCGGTATACCGCATCACATCACGCAGCGAGGAAATCGGCGAGAAAATGTTTTTTTCACCGATGACGATCGAAGTGCCTATTTCGGTTGGTTAAAAGAGTGCTGTGATAAATAGGGTGTTGATATTTTGGCGTACTGCTTGATGACAAACAACATCTACTTTATTGCACTTACTGAAACGGACGAAGGGTTGCAGGGAGTTTTAAAACCGTTGCACATGCGCTATGCACAGAGAATTAACCGGTAATGAGGATGGAAAGGCCATTTGTGGCAAGGGCGATTCTTTTCATCACCCTTGGGAGACCCATTTATGGGCTGCCATCCGGCATGTCGAGCGGAATCCGGTACGGGTCAAAATGGTCACCAAAGCAGAAGATTATTAAAATTTAATCAGGTAAAGTTAACAAAAGTTAAACGGGGTCTTTTTTTATAGCGTCTATGGAAATCCCTAAGATTTCATAGTAGTTTCTGATTTATACTTGACCACTTGAGGGCAAATTCTGACCGGCACCCCTACAGCTAATATCAACGCAGTAATCTGCTTCATTGACGCTATTATTCCACTGGTGAATATTGATTGAATGTAGAGAACAGGTAAACTTATCCGGAAATGAGTTGCTCCGCTACTTAGCTCAAATAATGTCTCTTCCAGCCCCTGAACAAATCCTTCATGACGTTTTTGGTTACTCAGCCTTTCGTGGTGAACAGCAGTATATTGTCGAGCATGTTGCTGCCGGAGGAGATGCGCTGGTACTGATGCCGACCGGCGGAGGCAAGTCTTTGTGCTACCAGCTGCCAGCCTTGTTGCGGCCAGGTGTAGGTATCGTGGTGTCACCCCTGATCGCATTGATGCAGGATCAGGTAGAAACGCTTAACCAGCTTGGCGTGCAAGCCGAGTTTCTAAATTCCAGTCTCGATGCCAAGGTAGCTCGGGAAGTATCCAATCGGTTGCTGCACGGCGAACTCAAATTGCTGTATGTCGCGCCCGAGCGGCTGTTGACAGAAGGTTTCTTGAATATGCTGGAACGCTTGCAGGCACGCAATGGTCTGGCGCTGTTTGCAATTGACGAAGCGCATTGTGTCTCACAATGGGGTCATGATTTCCGTCCGGAGTACCGTGAACTGACGGTACTGCACCAACGTTTTCCAGCCGTGCCGCGCATCGCGCTGACGGCTACTGCCGATGCACCCACACGGGCAGAAATTGTTGACCGTCTGGCGCTGGAAAATGCGCGGCAGTTTATTGCCAGTTTTGACCGCCCCAATATCTGCTATCGTGTTGCAATCAAAAGCAATCCACGCCAGCAGCTGCAAGCCTTTCTTGAAGCCGAGCATGCTAATGATGCGGGTATTGTCTATTGCTTGTCGCGCAAAAAAGTGGAGGAAACAGCAGTCTGGCTGAAAGCGCGTGGCTGGGATGTATTGCCCTATCATGCTGGCCTTGACACCGCAACACGCAACCAGCACCAGCGCAGATTCCTGCGTGAGGAGGGGGTCATCATGGTGGCCACTGTGGCCTTTGGCATGGGGATAGATAAGCCTAATGTGCGCTTTGTGGCGCACCTCGATTTACCTAAGAGCATGGAAAGCTATTACCAGGAAACCGGCCGTGCCGGCCGCGACGGCCTGCCCGCCAATGCGTGGATGGTTTATGGCCTGGGCGATGTGGTGTCGATGCGGCAAATGCTTGATTCAGGTGATGCGCCGGAAGAACGCAAGCGTGTTGAACGGCAAAAACTCGATGCCCTGCTGGGTTTTTGCGAATCCACCACGTGTCGTCATCAAACTATCCTGCGCTATTTTGGTGAGGCGCATCCAGGCAATTGTGGCCAGTGTGACAATTGTCTCAGTCCGGTAGATACCTGGGATGCAACCGAGGCGGCGCGCATGGCACTGTCCTGTGTCTACCGCACTGGACAGCGCTTTGGCGCCGGTCACCTGATCGATGTGCTGCTGGGTAAAAACACACCGCAGGTAGAAAAATTTCAGCATCAGCAACTTAGCACTTTTGGTATTGGTAAAGCATTGGCATCGCAACAATGGAGTAGCGTTTACCGGCAACTGGTTGCGGTCGGTTTGCTACAGGTGCAGATGGAAGCTTATGGTGGGCTGAATCTGACTGAGGAAGCGCGCCCGCTTCTACGCGGTGAAAACAAGATATGGTTGCGCCGTGATAATGAAGCTGGCAAGCGTGTTATCAGTCGTCCCGAGCGCACCTCGCGTACACGCGAGGCTTTTGCCGGCGCTAAGGAAGACCCGTTATGGCAAGCACTCAAGGCCATGCGCATGCAACTTGCTCGCGAACAAGGTGTACCCCCTTATGTGATCTTTCACGATAGCACGCTGCTGGAAATTCTCAATCATCGCCCTGCCAACCTCACCGAGCTAGGGCGTATCAGCGGCGTGGGCCAAGCCAAGTTGGCACGCTATGGTGATCAATTCCTGAAGGTGTTGGAGGATGCGGTGAACAGGGTGAGCTAATTTCGTGAGCGGGTGAAATATGGGTATCCTGAAGATTCATTCAGTCGGTTCTGCCGGAATCTTTCAGCGGAAAAGCGGCTGACGCCATGAAAGCCAGCTTACCTAGATGGTTCTGTGTATAGTCGGTTGTTATGGCTTTGATAGCACGTTGCCATAGGTACATAATATATTGAGTTTATTGATAGAAATTGATTGACTGGCTTTGGTCGGAAGGAGGTGACCGGCCTTCAACTTCAAGGCTGCCATTGGTGCGCACGCGACAGATCGAGTCCCAACTGTTGAAAATTCTCTTCGTTCGCATGCTATATTAAGAGCATTCAGTGAATGTGCTCACCTAGCGCATGATCTGTCCAGAGAATAATAGCGCACTCCCGCAGAAGTACCCTCATGAAACCTAGAATTGACGGTACCAAATTTGGTTCCATTACCATCGATGGGTCCGATATCGAGCACGATGTGTTCATCAGGCTTTCTGGTGAAATCAAGAAGAGAAAGAAGAAACTCTCCAAGGCCGTGTTCGGAACATCGCATATCATCTCGCTTGATGAGGCTAAGCATATATTCGAAAAAGGAGCTGAACGGCTTATCATAGGGTCGGGCCACAATGGCAATGTAACGCTCTCTGAAGAGGCAGCAGACTATTTTAAGAAAAAGGCAGTCCAGGTTGATCTTTTTCCCACCCCTGCAGCTATCCACCAGTGGAACAAGGCTAAAGGTGCAATCATCGGACTTTTTCATGTGACTTGCTGATCTCCGGATCCCGTTATGCCTTCATATCTCTATTCCTTAGCTTCTCCTACCCAACTGCGACTCACTCCCCTGTCACTATGAACAATCATGTCGTTATTCGCTGGGACGAAGCTGGCGAAGAGCGATCAGCCTGATGGCGTTCAGAAAAATATATGCCGCCTAAACATCTGCTGGTCATGGATGATCGCATGATAGCAGAGGTTGCTTACCGTCTGGTCTGAGAAGGCATTGCATTGTTGTGAGGGTGATTTTCAAAACGCGCGTCAATTACTACAAGCATTGGCCCTTTAAGGTGTCCTTGGAATGAAAGGGGAGCAATAAAGGGTAGCATCCCTCTTTTTGTCTTTTTTGTGTAACTACCCTTTTTTAATTGAACTGAATCAGAAGGGCATCGTTACATCCAAAGAAAACAGAAATTGATCCTTTCTGCCATCAAATGGCCGAAATGCCATGTCAATGCCATCAGCTCTGTCATAGCGGATATTTTTTCGAATGTTGATATTGCGGATCGGCTTCCAACCTCTTCCCCAACGTGTTGCGGGTTTCCAGTTCATACCCACCGTGACTGCGTAATAATCTGCGGGAGCACTGATGAAAGGAATGTTGCCTGCGTAGCTAACTCCTTTATTATTCAATGCTGATAGTATGCGATAGGGTGAGAAAACACGCCAGCCATTGCGATCATGGAAGCGCTCAGCACGGATGCCGATGGAAAGGTCACGAAAAAGATCATAAGTCAGATGGGTGTTGATGCTATACCATGCTGCATTCCGGATTCCTTCAGGCAAGTTGATGTTGCTGGCCCAGCCAGAGGTGTGCTGGAGCACCAAATGCGTCCTGGGAGTGAGCCAATGTTGCAGCACGACGCTGTACATCATCCAGGGTTCATTGACAGCTGTTTGTCCATAGGTACCACCGAGTTGCGCCAAAGTTCTTTTGTTGTCGCTTTCCCATAGAATATTTGCCAGTCCACCCCAGTTATCCAGTTGCTTATCAAAAACTCCATCCCAGCCGCCAGTTGCACTACCTGTAGTTGTGCCGCCTTGGATAGCCCAATTTTGATTGATTGTATAACTACCTAGAAATCCCGTATGGGTGAATGGCTCGCCACTGTTAAGGATATAGGCTCGAGTGTAAAAAAAGTTATCGGGGGCGGGAACGGTTTCGTAGCCCAACGGTGTATAAAAATGCCCGGCCTTAATATTGAAACCGTTACCAATCGGTATATAAGCTTCTAGATAGGCTTGTGGAAGAGCAATCCCGTAGGTGCGAGTTGATTTACAGCACAGATTGAGATCCCAGTTACCCCTATTTGATGGTTCGCCAGTATTCTCATCAAATGCGGATATACCAAAAGCCTGAGTAAAGATGGCATCTGTTCCAAACAAAAAGTCGAAACGGCCTCCAATATCCCATTTTGTGCCTTCTGATTCGACGTTGCGTTGTAAAAATAAATTGAGTTGGTTTAACTGAAATTGATTAGCACGATCCGCAAAAGTCACCGTGCCATTGAAGCCATCAGAAGGGTTGTTTGCGTTGTAAGTTGCGCCGCCATTGATCCAGCCACCCAATTCCAATCCACTTTGATTGAACAGATTAGATAGGGTATTAGCATGTGTAGTATTTAGAATCAAAAAAAACAACACTAGGGTTTCAGTTATCGCGAATATCGTTTGATTGATGTTTCTGGATGTGTAATTCATTTTTTCCCTGCTTGTGTCTTGACTGTAATAAATCAACAGGAACACACCTTACTTCGATCAAGACTGAAGTGGCACCACAAAACTAGACAGATTGTGGCTCTGATAATATAAACAGAAGAGCAATGATCATGAGTAAAAACGTACACAATATTCCAGTGAATCAAAGGCAAAAATGGCACTGGCGGCGCAGCCTTTTTTAAATGCATTATCTTCTGGAATTTGGTTGCTTTTTTCTAAATGATTACTAATTTAATTGAGAGTCTACGGCCTCTTCCTTTATTAAACCGAACTCTTGTTTTTCTTGATCTCGTGCCATTTTTCGATGAAGGGCCGCTTCCTTCATATTCTCTTTGATAGCATTCTCATACATACGAATATTAGCTGTGGTATGCGACCGAACATCTTGTCCCCGTCGCCCATAGTAGTAGGAGTGACTCTCATATTCTTTAAGCAGCTTCTTCTGAGTTTGTAGTTTTGTTTTCATTTCATTGGCCGCATCTTCATAGTGTTTGGCCACGACATCATGATTGCTAGGATCTATGGCGCGCAGTTTACCACTATAAAATTCATTGCTATGAACACCCCCTATTGGGCCCGTTTGTGCACAACCAACTAAGAAACCAAGCATTAAAACAATCATCAAGAAAGTCAATTTTTTCATCATAACACCTTCATCAACTTACTTTAATTTCACCCCATTTCCCCATTTCTTTATTTAAAAGTTTTTATCAAAAATATTGTGTCAATATTTGATTAAAAATAACCATATCAAGAATACGTTCTTTCAAGGAAACAAATCTATAATCAACTCGACTTATCAAAATGGTATTTTACTTAATAGTAAAATACGATTTATTTTGATATTGCTCATAATATTATGGCTTTTAATACATTAACCATACTCATCATATTAATATTCATTTTTCATAATGTATGCTACCGATATAAAAATAAAAAATAAGTACTAGAAAAAGAAATTAATTGTCTCTATTGAGGAGACAATAAAGTATATATATGTTGATGCTATAAGTCTTGATATAAGAATTACTGAATTAAGTAGGTATCAGGCAGAAATGCTTTTATTTAAATAGATTTGCGCGGAAAAAAGGGACGCTACCCTTTTTATAGAGTTTAAATATGATCGTTACATGCCAGGATTAAGTAGAACCGTATTTGCTAGTATTCCGCATCACATCACGCAGCGAGGAAACCGACGTGAAAATGTTTTTTAACCGATGACGATCGAAGCGTCTATCTCGGCTGGTTAAAAGAGTACTGCGATAAATACCGAGTTGATATTTTTGTGTACTGCCTGATGACGAACCATATCCACCTTATTGCAATTCCTGAAACGGATGAAGGATTGCAGAGAGTTTTAAAACCATTGCATATGCGCTATGCCTGGAGAATTAATCGGGAATGAGGGCGGAAGGTCATTTGTGACAAGGGTGATTTTTTTTCATCACCCTTAGGAGATGCCCATTTATGGACTGCTATATGGCATGTCAAGGTATGTCGAGCGGAATCGGGTGCGGGTAGAAATGGTCACCAAAGTGGAAGATTATTACTGGTCGGCACGGTTGGCGGAAGGTGGTGACTAAGAAAGTTGAATTGTTGCGGCGAAATATTGAAAAAGGCTTACCTTGCTGGAAGGAAAATTTTATTTGAGGATTGGAAAAGATTCCGGGTGATTGTTGTGTTATAGCCCTTTAAGGCGCCCAAGGAGTAAAAAGGAGGGCAATTAAGGGTGGCGTCCATTGCCCAGCGCGTTGAGCCATTCCTCGTCCGCCTGATTTTATCTACTAACCCCAACTCCAATTCATAATGGAGCAGCTCGCAGTAAGCTTTCGCCTGCCAGTAAAACCGTGATGTACCCTCTATTATCTATATCAGCTTTAAATAATATAAAATCCTTCCTCGCAATTCTCTTTAGTGATCGGCTCCCATTGAACATGGTCCACTTTGGCGTGGCTGGGACCTTGCCATAACCATTGGCGCAATTTCTCAAGCGCATTATCGCTGCCACAGGCCAGCACTTCCACTCGACCATCCGGCAGGTTTTTAGCATATCCGGAAATACCCAATTCTCTAGCTTTTTCCTGAGCAAATGCCCGATACCAGACACCTTGCACCCGACCACTAACCCAGCAACGAATACACTGTTTCATGTATGCCTCATTGAATCAGAATATCAAGTTGATTATTTCAAGCTAAATGATATTGTGAACAGTATTAACATTAACTAGCTGCCTCGAATACGTTTTTCAACATCCTGCTAGTAGATTGATACATTTTCCAAAAGAGAAACTGAATCGGGAGCTTCCCTAATATGAAGCACGTTGCCCAGATATCCCATCTCCAATGCCTGTGATAATAATGAAATCCGGCAATCTTTACCAAGGTTTCGCTCATTTCCTATGAACTGTTTAAGTTTAACCTAAATTCCTCAGTTAGAATTTAGAATAAAAATAGCTGTAATCTAATACTATCAACGGTTCATAGCCAAAAATGTTAACTGCTCCTCAGTTACAGTAAACAAGCTGAGAGCAAGGTGTGGCAACGCTTTCAGCAGATTTTGATTATTTTACTAAAATCTCATCTGATTGGTAATGCCATGGATCTTTCAAAGAACCTTAATCAATAGGGTTCTTGAGCGATTTAGGAGTCTTCAACTGAGGTAAAAATGTGATGGCCGCCCTTTACTTGCTCTTCGAAACCCAAGCGGACAAGTAACTGGTGCATCAATCGCGACCGATTCACTGGTTTTCTAGCGCCGAAATATGGAAAATACCGACACGTCAAAACTTAGGACTTTTCCGTTTCGAACAGTATAGCCTGCATCGGATATCGCATGGGATTTGAGCCATATTCTTTTTTAAACGCCTCCGCTAACACCTCCACGATCTCCTCAGGGTCGACGCCGCCGCGGTCTCTTATTTCAAAAATAACCGGGGAGTACACAAGCGCGCGTGCGAAGGCCGATACATCGAAAATATCGTATTTGTGGCGCTGAACCGAGATCACAATGGGATCAAAGCCAATGTGTATCAGCTTTTCTTTGATCGGATCGATTTGGTGACAGGAAACGGGATCAAACAGAAACCGGGGCGTGTCCGACGGAAAGAATTGCTTTAACACCTCAAAGCTCAAGCTGGCGAATGGATTGTACTGCTCAGAGTCCCAGACGCGGAACAAGTAGCGGCCTCTGCGCCTCAGTACCCGGTACGCCTCGCGAAACGCCGTTTCTTGATCGAAGAACATGATCCCGAACTGGCAGACCACCGCATCGAACACTTCATCACCGAACGGCAGCGACGTAGCGTCTGCATTTCGGAACGTGATCCGCTCATCGGGAAGAAATTTTGTGCGCGCGAGGTCCATCATCGAATCGCTGATGTCAATCGCGGTCAAGTGGGCGTCCTTGGTCAGCAAGTTACGCAAGTGTCGGGTGACAATGCCAGTACCAGCGGCAATTTCAAGCACATCGTGGGGCGATTGTTCCGCAATGCGTCGCGCGGTGTCGGCCCCATAGTGGTCGAAAAGCACGGGCCCCAGATCCCGATCGTAAGGAATGACAACCTCGTCAACATAACCTGCCATAGATAACTCTCCACAAAAAAAGACAAAAAGAGAACTCAATTGCTTATTTCACGAACGTTAAGCGCCAGCTCTCATCATGGCGAATAAAAGCTTAGTTTCATTATATATAATGGAAAATCTGGATTAAAAACTAGCCGCTAAATGATGAGCTGTTGTCGGCCGCTTGCCCTGAAAGGTTTTTCGCCATTCACTTGGCGTTACATCAAACCTATGCTTGAAATGTTGGCGCAGGGATGCAGATGATTGAAAGCCTACCTGCTCTGCAATGGCCTCAATTGGTAAAGAGGTGGATTCTAGTAACTCCTGACTACGCTGTAAGCGCTCAACTATCAGCCATTCACCAACAGACATCCCCGTTGCCTTGTAAAACTGCCGGGTGAAGGTACGGCGGCTCATCATGATATAGCGCGCAAGCTCGTCCAAACCATGTATTTTATTTAAATTATTTCTCAAGTAGTCCAGAAGCGTATTGATTCTGGTGTCCTGGGTTGAAACAGGAACAGGCCGTTCAATAAATTGTGCCTGACCACCTTCTCTGTAAGGGGGAATCACCATACGTCTGGCCAGTTTATTTGCGATCACGCTGCCGTAATGCTGACGAACCAGGTATAGGCAACAGTCGAGACCGGCTGCTGTTCCTGCGGAAGTAATCAAACGATCATCATCGACATACAACGCATTGCTGTCCAGTTTTACATCAGGAAAACGGCGGATGAAATCCTGTTCAAACTCCCAGTGCGTGGCAGCCTTGTGATTTTTCAGTAACCCGGCATAGGCAAGCACATAAGTGCCCAGACACAGTCCGACAACCTGACTACCTCGTGCATGTGCTGTTACCAAGGCATCAAGCATTGACTGGTCTGGTTTTTCGGCAGGGTCTCGCCAGGAAGGTACGATGATGATATCAGCTTGCGCCAATTCATCTACGCTCAGTGATGATTCAACACTCAATCCCTCATTCGAACGTAGCCTTTCGGATTCGTCTGCATAGATCCTGAGTTCAAATAATTTCTGATCATGCAAGAGATCGCCGAAAATAATGCACGGTACCGATAAGTGGAAAGGGCTGAAATGATTAAAGGCAATAACTGCAACTAATGGGACAGACATGATGAAACCTCGCTGATTAAACCGTTTTCACTGTTCAGATAGTATCTTATGACTGATGCTTGTAAGTAATTAGACAATATTAAAAAATGACGCATCTGACAAAGCTGGTTCATCGTTCCGGTTTTGAATCAAAACGTATATGATTCACCGTCTTCGGGTGCTAATACCCGTTGCATCATTCCCTTTTCGCCAAGAAACTCGCGTAGTTCCTTTCTGGATAGCGTAGCGTGGTTCACCGCTTCCATGTGGCTGGCAATGATAATTGCTTCAGGTGCGGCTTTATAGACTTCGTAAATATCTTGCTTACCCATGATGATCGATTCGTTGCCGATGACTTTGGCGTCGCAGCTATTGAGGACGACGACGTCAGGATGGTATTTCTTCAGGCTATCTTCGACTGCCTGACACCAGACCGTGTCCCCGGCGATATAAAGCGTTTTCTCATCCGGGTGCTTGAAAACGATGCCACTCACTTCTCCCAGCAACTCTTTCATGTCTTCCAACACCTTAGGTCTGCCGTGTTGGCCCGGTGTTTTGATGAGCATAATGCCTTCATAATCGTTATTTTCATCAAGCACCCGAATATTGCTAAATCCCGCTGATCGCACCGATTGCGCATCTTTTTCATGTTGCGTAAAAATCAGCATGTCTTTAGGAATCGCATTTTTAGCCGCATCGTCCCAGTGATCCGGATGATCATGGGTTAAGATAACCGCATCCACATCAACGATCTCGCTGACGGGCATCGGTAATTCCGCTGTCGGATTGCGGATGTGATCATTGATCGTCCCGCCAAATCCTGGCACTGCTCCCTTTTTTGCCAGCCAAGGATCAATCAGTATTTTCTTGCCCGCATAGTTAATTTTAACGGTTGCGTTTCTGATTTGCGTAAATTGCATTTGTATGTACTTCCCTTATCAACGTTGGATGGAAAGTATTATGAGTTAACTGATGGAAAATGGCAGTGGCCCATGGGACATTTCTCATAACATTTGGGCCAAACAGCATTGAATCTAACGACCACACGAAAAAGGGGACGCTACCCTTTTTATAGAGTTTGAGAATAATCATTACATGCCAAGATTAAGTAGAACCGTATTTGCCGGTATACCGCATCACATCACGCAGCGTGGAAACTGGCATGAAAATGTTTTTTCACCGATGACGATCGAAGCGTCTATGTCTATCCCGGCTGGTTAAAAGAGTACTGCGATAAATACGGTGTTGATATTTTGGCGTACTGCCTGATGACAAACCGCATCCACCTTATCGCAGTTCCTGAAACGGACGAAGAGTTGCAGAAAATTTTAAAACCGTTGCACATGCACTTTGCCCAGAGGATTAACCGAGAATGAGAGTGGCAAGGTCATTTGTGACAAGGGCGATTCTTTTCATCACCCTTGGGGGGATACCTATTTATGGGCTGCCACCCGTTATGTCGAGCTGAATCCGGTATGGGTAAAAATGGTCGCCAAAGCGGAAGATTATTCCTGGTCGAGTGCCGTGACGCAGTGTGGATTAAAAGAAGGTACGATATTGAGCCAAAAGCCTGAGAAAAACAATGCAATCAAATTTCAAATTGGTCAGCATGGTTGGCGAAAGGTGATGATCCCGAGAAACTTGAATTGTTGCGGCGAAATATTGAAAAAGGTTTATCTTACAGAGATGAAAATTTTATTCGAGGATTGGAAAAGAATGCGGGTAGATTGTTGTGTTATCGTCCTTTAGGTCGCCCATGGAGTGAAAAGGGAGAGCAATAAACCTAAATTCCTCAGTTGGAATTTAGAATGAAAATAGCTGTAATCTAATACTATCAACGGTTCATAGCCAAAAATGTTAACTGCTCCTCAGTTACAGTAAACAAGCTGAGAGCAAGGTGTGGCAACACTTTCAGCAGATTTTGATTATTTCACTAAAATCTCATCTGATTGGTAATGCCATGGATCTTTCAAAGAACCTTAATCAATAGGGTTCTTGAGCGATTTAGGAGTCTTCAACTGAGGAATTTAGGATAAAGGGTAACATCCCCTTTTTTCTCTGCTAACTGATAATTTCCAAATTATCGGTAGCACCTGAATGCCGAAATTTCATGTGTGATGAATATAATTATTCGTTAGAGGTGAATAGTGAGTAATCCTCAAGTAGCAATATCTATAAGCTTTCATAGACAATGGAACATTCGTTTACCGTATGTATATCGCTACTTAGAAAAGGAATATGTGGATAATTTCTTTGAAAAAGGGATTATTAGGTTAAGTTCATTTGAGAATTTTTCTAAGCACTCGGATGAACATCGCCTTGATTCTGAGGAAGGTAGGGGCGTATTTATTAACGCCACTAGAGAACCAAAACCGCAAACCGTAATTGCAGGTATTTCATATGGGCGTAACGCATACGTACTTTGTGGATCAACTATATATAAGAATGAAATGTCCAGAGATTTTAGGACAAATTCTGGATTCAGAATTAATGACACAACCGGATTTGCTGAGGCTATATCTCGATATTTACCTGGCTGTGTGGGTGGAATTGAAGGCTTGTGTACTTATCTTGATAAGCGAACATCATATAGAACAACAAGAGCTTTAGATATCCAAAATAGAGACGGGCACGGAATTGATATACAGAAAACAATGGGAGAAATTTTTCAGAGAGCGGGTGACGATTTTCTGTTCATGAAGCATAGCTCCTACTCTAGCCAGAATGAATATAGAATTATTTGGGCTGTGCCGAATAACGTATCAGGCTATATTGACGTTGTATGCCTTGAAGCAGTGAAATTTTGCACAAGATTTGAAGACATGCATTCTGAAAGTGAATCCAAAAAGGAATAATTATTTGGAATCCTTAGGGCCAGGTCTAGATTCGCAGCACTCAGTAACCTATTAACACAAATAAAACATTTATTCTAGACCTGACCCTGCACTTGTGACCCTGCACTTGCTGCACTTGGGGGGGGGGGGGGGGCAAGGAGTGAAAAGGGAGAGCAATAAAGATTAGTGTCCCTTTTTTTATAAATGCATCTTATGCACTATGCAATGACTGAACATCCCATTTAAATTTTCAAGCGATTTTTGTAATCTATTTACCGAGTTTCGTATTTTCTCCCTTGCTTGGTCATTGACCAGATG
>NZ_FNPJ01000023.1 GCF_900107265.1 Nitrosomonas sp. Nm33
CGATTGGTGCCCTGATTGGAAAGTTACTGGTAACCATCGGCCTGTTTGAAGCCAACATCAATGCTGATGTGTTTCATGGATGGGCGATGCAGGACCTGTTGCCTAAATTGCCACTACATTCCATCGTTGTGATGGACAATGCCACCTTCCATAAGAGACTAGACACACGGGATGCCATACATAACGCCGGGCATACCCTTGAATACCTTCCCGCTTATTCTCCTGATCTCAATCCCATCGAACACAAATGGGCACAGGCCAAGGCGCTCCGTAGACAACAAAACCAAACCGTCGATACGCTCTTCAAATCCTATGCATTCTGAATCATTCTTAACTGGTTAGGCTATAAGTACCGATCCTCGGCAGACACGCTTACATTCTTTTAAAAAATTAATACCTTGTTCTTTATAAAAGTGCTCAAGAATATCAATAGCGATTACTAGGTCATATGTTCTATCTTCTAAGACTGAGAGTAATTCAAGCGCATCACCGACCATTAATCGACTATACGAGTAGTCATGAACAGCAGTAAGATAGCCAGCATAACCCTCTATTCCATCAATTCTAATTTTCCATTGATCTTTGCTACGTTGACGTGCATTTGAACCCTCAATCTCAAAAAGATTAATATTTTCTAAGTTTGTACGGAGCAAAAACCCATACTGTCCCATTCCAACGCCTATATCAAGAATAGATTCTGGTCTTTGCTGTTCAGCAAAACCAATAATTGTACTGAGCTGATTACTATAGCTGAATGGCATATTTTTTCCTTTTAAGGAGCTAATTCAAAAAAGAATAAGGGACAAACCACGGTTTCTAACTAAGCGCTGTTAATTTTGGAAACAATCGTGGTCTATCCCCTATTATCCCTTGATAGTGATAAATCAAGGGGCTGTAGTAGATTAGCTTAACAGCTAAGCTAATCTACTACAGCCCCTTTCCTTTTTATTTTTGGTTTTTACAGCGCATTGATTGTTGTTGAGTTATTTAGGTTTTACTCTCCCACTGCTTCCATTTTTAAGTCACCCGATATCTCCCCCACCGCCTCTTTTTTAAGTTTCTCAATAATTTGTTTCAGTTGGTTTGCGTCTTGAATTAGCTGCTCTTTTGCATAGTCAGGCATATCCCTGATCAGTTCTATCAACTTTATTTCTAGTTTGTCGGTAATGTAACAGCCGCACACCTCCTTTTTATATTTGGGTTCATTGCCAGTAGTTAACCATTCGTAATTTACGCTGAAATAACCACATATAGCCTCTTCATACTCGCGACTAGGTGCGGACTCTCCATCCAACCATTTCTGGATTGCCTGGTAACTGATATCTAGCTTCAGCTCTCTTTTTATGGTGTGAGATCTGCCTCTCCAAGGGAAGCATTTTTCTTCGCAAAGCTCGTGGATTCTTTCTGAGATCATCTGGATTTAATATAAATCTATAGCCTTCTGCCATTCCATGCTCACCAGAGCCCATTAAGTCAGATGCAGAAAAGCAGAAATAATTACAGAATCAATTTTAAAAATGAGACTTTTTCTCTTTATACCATTGTCGTTAATTTGAGACAAGTAAATTGAGCGGAAATCTTTGCTCTCCATTCTTTAGTATTCACATCATTTAAAAATTAATGCGATATGCATAGGTAATTTGTCATTTTTACATTGCGGATAGAATTAAATGAGTAGACATATTTACCTGGATATATCTACGCCTATCAGAATCAATACTAGCTATGAGGAGCGGGTAGAAGGGCATGACCAAGAATCGTAGAATAGGGGACAGACCACGATTTCTAACTAAGCGCTATTAATTGGAAACAATCGTGGTCTGTCCCCTTTATCCTAATGAACATGCTTATCGGGCAGATTTGGATTCTCTAATTCGTGAATCTATTCACGGTTTTTTTAGCTTTTACTGAAATTGAGTCGTATCTGGATTATTCAGAGTATTGATTTTCTATCAGTGTTTTTCCAACTTATTTGCCATTGCCTCGAAACGCCTGCTCTTCTTCAACAATTCTATACAAATCTATAACGTAAACTTAAAACACTTCTTAGGATAATGGTTGTTGTCCATTCCATTATTTTTGGCGCGTTATTTGGCACTACTCTGGCAATAACAACAGAAGCTACTTCACTTCAGGTAGATGATCATTTTGTGTTCAGATTCTATTAAGCTTTAAGACCGTACTATATCTATAACAAATGAAATTTTAATTACATCGCATTAATTGATGAATTTCATTTGAAATATTTATTAGAGGTGCGTCATGAATGCAAAAAGAATCATTCCTTTTTTAGCTGTAGTTTCAATTCTTTTCCTTAGCGGGTGTGTAGCTCCTTCTTACTATGGAGGAACGGGGTATTCCAGAGTACCAGGCTATTATCCAGGTTCAGGCTATTCAGGCTATTACGGGGGATCGAGATATTATGGAGGAGTTTCATCCGGGGACAGATATCAACCATCAAGTTACGTTAATCAAAGGTACTTTGATGGACATAAACATATCGGTGGTGGACATAGACACTTCGACAGCGCACACCGAGGTGGAGGCCATAGAGGACATGGTGATAGGCACTGGAAAGGAAGGCATCGAGGCGGTCACCATCATCGATGAGAATCGATATAGAAACCAATCCCAATTTGCATTTAATGGTGATTAATAATTGATAGCTCGGGTAGGATGGGCTTGCTTACTTCTTCAGCAATCAGGAGCAGTACTTTCTCATAATTTTTTATAACCAGTAAAGAAAAGGTGTCAGTCATTGCGTAGTGCATGAAGTGACTGGCAATGAATGTGATACACAAAACGGGACATTACACAATGTTTGAAATTGCAGCCTAGTTTAATGTTCATTATAGTACTGTTAGTGGGTTAATTCGTTCATTCCGCAAGATGCAATGACTGACACCTTTTCTGCGACCACAAGCTGCCTTCACCAGTCAGTACTTTTGATTTCTCATGGACTCCCGGCACGCTCCGGATTAATGCCGTTGCTAAATCCAGAGTATACTGTTGGTAGTGCCGTTAAATCTCCCTGCGCAATATTGCAGCGTGTTGGTAGGAAAATGTAAACAAAATTTGCCGAACAGATTTGACATGAAAGATTTCAAAAAAACGAAAGCACAATTAATTCATGAGATCACTGAACTTCGCAAGCATTGCGCCACACTTGAAATAGCAGCAGGTGAACGAAGCCAGTTGGAGACGGAAATCATGGATGCCCGGAATTATACTGAGAGCATTGTGGAAACTGTGCGCGAACCACTTGTGGTGTTGAGTTCAGACCTAAAGATTCTCTTTGCTAACCGCTGCTTCTACGACACCTTCAAAGTAGCACCTGAAGATACAACCGGAAATTACATCTACGACCTCGGTAATCGTCAATGGGACATTCCAAAGTTGAGGTCTCTCCTTGAGGATATTCTTCCCCATGCTACTGTATTCAAGGGTTATGAAGTCGAGCACGACTTTCTCAATATCGGACGAAAGATTTTTCTGCTCAACGCTCGGGAGATTTTCCGGGAAAATATCGGCTCACACATTATTCTCCTTGCCATGGAAGACATTACCGAGCGTAAACAAATGGAAGCGCAGATTAATCAACTAGCGTTCTATGACTCGCTTACTAGGCTGCCTAACCGTCGTTTTCTCAACGAGCGCCTGAGCCAAGCCATGTCTGACAGCAAGCGCAGTGGGCGCTATTGTGCACTGATGTTCCTTGATTTGGATAACTTCAAACCGCTTAATGATACGTATGGGCACACGGTGGGAGATTTGCTATTGATTGAGGTTGCGAATCGACTGAAAAATTGTGTTCGCGAGATAGATACGGTAGCGCGCTTCGGCGGGGATGAGTTTGTTGTAATACTGAACGATTTGAGTATGGATAAAGTTGAATCAGCTTCACAAGCCGAGCTCGTTGCAGAAAAAATCCGCACTTCCTTGTCATCCCCCTACTTGTTACTCATCAAGCACGAGGGGAAGGCTGACGCCACTATCGAACATCACTGCACTGCCAGTGTCGGCGTGGCGCTATTTATCAATCATTTAGCCAATCAAGACGACATCCTCAAGTTGGCTGATAAGGCGATGTATCAAGCTAAAGAGTCCAAGCGCTAGTCGATTCAATTTAATGATTCGAAAGATTCGAGTGACCGCAATGGGTCGATTTCAGTCGATGAATCACATACTGTTGCGACACCTACTATCAATTCAAATTTAAACTCATATTCATGTATAGCGATTCGACGCGATTTAACGCATAGTTAACGTGGGTGAGATTTTAAAGTAAAGGCATAGTAGCTAGTACGAAGGGAAAACCGCTTAAATCCCCGATTTTTTGATTTGCTCATTTGCTGCAGCTTTTAAATCATCTGATAGTCGATCGATCTTGTCAGCCATCATCTTTCGCTGATTCGCCAAGCGCCCCCTGGCGGATAGTTAAAACTGGGATCAGCCTCTTTCGGTATGCGCTGTACCTCGCCGGTGCGCTTGTTGATATAGGTATAGGTTTCCTCCTCCGGTGGTTCGGAAGGTTTCAATCCCAGCTCATCCAGCGTATCCTCATCCAGTTGCGTCACACCGCATTTGCAACCCCATGCCTTGGCCGGGTAATGCGCTTTCCAAAAAGGATCATCGACTGGCAACACCAATCCATCCCAGGCGGAGTGCTCCAGGCGAGAGTGTTCTGAGTTGTTGGCGTCATACTTGAGATAGGGAAAGGTGTTTTTATTTTTTGAATGCGTTGCCATTGCCCTTCACTGTGGGCGGTGCGAAGATTGGTGTCATAAATCACCTTGAGGCGGCGTGTGCCGCCAAGCTGGTAGCTTCTACAGAATCACAGGGCCAATAACCCCCTGGGCAAGCAATTTATAGACCGCCTGGTGGGATATATTCAAGGCTTTGGCCACAAAAAATTCATGGACTCTAAAAATAGGTCTATCTCAATTTTGCATTTCTAGCTTTTGAATGGGGATACAATTATCCTCACCAGTGATACCCCCTCTGGAGTACCTTGCTTTTTATAATCAATTGTTTTCAGGTTTGCTTGCGTCATAGACTTGAATAAACACCTTGACGGGCTATCGCGCTTACTCGGTTTCTTGTTCTACTTCTCGCAAGTGGAGATTGAATGCGTCCTGGCTTATAGTTATTTGCTATTATTTTGTGACCAGCCGTCAATAATTTTATCTATTATTTGCACAACAATATCTACGCCACATTTCTGCGCAAGAACTACAAGCCCGAATACTTCTAAAAATACAATCGCCACTGGTCCTCCTCATGACTTCATAGGAGGGAATGAAAAAATATCAATTAAGATTACAACGCCTAATGCCCAATAAAAACGCTCTTCTAGAAGCCTGTCTTCTAATTCAACAATTATTTTTAATTTTTATATTCTATGTAATTTATTATCTGATGACTATTTATAAATGAAATTTCACCAAATTTAGGTCGAAAATTTCAAACTGAGAGATACTGCCGATTGCTTATCGTTCCTTGCTTTGATGAGGAAGTTCCGTTATTACGAATGCTGACAGATAGAGGCACTGAATATTGCGGTAAAAAGGAGACTTATGCCTGCCAGCTTTATTTAAAGCTGGAAGATATTGAATATTCGGAAACCAGAGCCTGCAGCCCACAAACCAACGGGATTTGTGGGCGTTTCCATAAAACCATGAAAAACGATTGTTACGATGTCATGTTTCGTCGCAAGCTATCTCATAGCTTGGAGCTTGGACGAAATCCAGCAATCCAGCAAGAGATCGATCGCTGGCTGACGTTTTATAACCAGGAGCGAGCTCATTCAGGAAAGTATTGCTATGGCAAGACTCCTTGGCAAACCTGGTTGGATGCTAAAGCACTGGCAAAAGACAAGCAATTGGATAACTTGTTTGTGTCATCAGACAGTCAGACTCATCTGACAAATTCAATGGTATAAATGATGTGTCTGTCAGATTAAGTTTGAGCTGGTATAGCTAAGCTAAAGGGTAGATGACTTAGCAATATAATCTGCTCAGGTTTAATAAATGCTTCAATTTCCTTCTGGTGTCGCCAGTCTATTGCTTTTTTTAAAGGCTAACGGAAACAAGCCTCCGGCAAAGCCGGAAGGAATTTAACTTAGGCTGCGTTGCCGTAATTTCTTGCCAGCATAACTTCTACAACTTTCATGGCAAAATCATCAGAAATAGCTAATTTTTCTTTCAGATGCTCAATAATTTGTTGCTCTTGCGGACTAATAGAGCCATCAACTAAGACAATGTCTACAGCAACCGAAAAAACCATGTTTTTGTTTTCAGATTTAATCAAAGGAACACAGTCGTTAACTGCAGCGGCAAGACTTTCAAAATTTTTCAGGTTATTAATACACTCATGCACTAATGCTTTTAAATCAACATGAGTAAACATTTTTTTTTGGCAAAGAGTATCAACAATAGTGTCCCACTCTTCAACTTCCATTACACCATCAGAAGAGGCAGCGGCAGTTATAATCGTGATAAAAGCTTCTTGTTCGCTGTCGATGATTGGTTTTGGAGCCGCAGCAGATGCAAATATTTTGTCAAAAAATCCCATGGCGTTTTTTAATTAAGTTATTAAAAGGTAAATTCTATTTTAGATATAGTTTAAATAAAAGAGATATTTTTAATGAAAATGGGTATATATTTTGAATCTGACATAATTCAAAATATTTCATTGCCAAACTATGCTTTTATTCCATCTAATTCAAATTAGTAATGATTCGCCCGTCGTGAGTGATTCTTTCTCCAGATTACCGCAGTTTTTCCAGTAGGTAATTAGCAAAATGATGGGAATTAGACGGCACTCTTATTTTGAGACTATAAATTAAAAACCTCATTCATTAACAGGCTGGATTAGATCCTTTCCTTGATTACTTATTCTTCCTACCGCAGGTGATACCGCCCATAACTGTATTTGTTCTGAAGAAAATGGCTTCAGAATAATAGACATAAAAACGTCTTCAGGCAGGTCGGAAGGCGTCAACCAAGTATCCCAGGTTTCTGGAGTGAGGATCACTGGCATGCGGTCATGAATGGAACGCATCAATGCATTGCTGCTTGTGGTGATGATTGTACAGCTATCGATTACCACTTCATCTATCGTTGCTGTCTCCCATATCCCAGCGAATGATAGCGGACTGCCATCTTTGGCAGAAACATAGAATGGTTTTTTGCTTTTACCATCTGATAACAGTTTCCATTCATAGAAACCAGAAGCCGGAATAATACAGCGTTGGCGACGGAATGCGTTTTTGTACAATGGCTTTATCGCAAGCGATTCAACGCGTGCATTGAAGAGCAAGGGTAATTTCTTTGGATCCTTAACCCAATGAGGTATCAAACCCCAGCGCATCATTGATCCTATTCGACCATCGACGCTATCACGAATGACCACAATATCAGTTGTGGGCGCAATGTTATAGCGCGACTCAATCTCTGGCATGGTCACCGCATGATACCAGTTGATCAGACTGGCACGAGGATAATCTAGGCAAAAACGTCCGCACATACCATCATTGTTATCCGCTAATTGAGTGTTTTATACAATACCACTTATCATGCACTAAAATCATCTTAAGATCCTCGTATAACATTTTTTAATCAAAAAAAAATGAAAATCTCACTTGCTACATTTAATGTAGAAAACCTTGTCACGGCAGGTAAGCCAATTTATGACGGACACAGGCCCCATTACAACCAAGATGAATATCGGAAAAAAACGGTCTGGATAAAGAATCAGCTTTTGAAGATGAATGCCGATATTATCGGTTTTCAAGAAATCTTCGAAGAACGAGCTCTCAGAGAGTGTTTAACAGGAACTCCAATGGCAAATTGGCATCTATTTGTCGCTAATCCTACTGGCAAAACGCCTGTGAATGCTATTTTAAGCAAGTTCCCCATTATTGAAACAGAGGTGATCGAGGATTTGCCTTTCGTTTTTGATTTTTTTGACGAAAAGGAGATAACTGCACCTTTGGAAAGTGCACCGGTGAATATCCCCTTAAAAAAATTTTCAAGGGGCGTTTTAAAAGCTGAAATCAAGATCAATGAAAATATATCAGCTCTAGTGATAGTTTTGCACTTAAAATCAAAAAGACCTATATTAGCGGATAATATTGATCGTAATACAGCTACCTCTCCCGAACTGGCAAAAGGCAGTGTTCGTTCATTAATCAGAAGGGGAATTGAATCTTGTGGTATCAGACAAATTTTATCTGATGAAATAAATAAAGATGAGGCAAAGCCAATTTTTATTTTGGGCGACTTAAATGATAACGACACTGCTGTGACTAACCAAGCTATTCTCGGAGAAGAACCTTTTCGCAGTCTCCCGCTAGAAATAAAAATAAAAAAATGGAAGCATGTTTTTCAAAACTGTAAAGATATTCAGGCACGTAAAAGTATTGAGAATTTTTATTACACATACATTCATAACGGACATTATGAAAGTCTTGACAATATTTTTGTCAGCAATCATTTTGCTGAACTAAATTCTAAGAGAATCGGGCGGATAATTGATGTTCGCTTATATAACGACCATGTCATTGACGACAAGACGTCAATGGATAAAAAGCCAATTTATATTCCTGATCATGGGCAGGTGATGGCAAATATCGATCTGCTTCAGCCAACTCAATCTGCTCCATAAATCGCTGCAAAGCCACTTGATAAGTGTATGTTTCCTTGTTTGCTGTTAACATAATCTATTCTCACAGGCAGTTACTCCGTCCTCAGTGCATCAATAGGGTTAAGTTTTGCAGCATGCATGGCAGGTACGACACCCGCAGCCAGACCTATCAGAATGGATACTGCTAGTGCACCCATGACAAAGTCCCAGGGAATATTGACAGGTAATTCGCTTACTACGATTTGGAGCAGCTTAGCGAGTGCAGTACCAATTGCCAGTCCAGCTAATCCACCGAGTGCTGAGAGTATCGTGGATTCCATCAGGAACAGTAGGCGGATACGGGCGCGGGTGGCGCCCAGCGCATTGAGCAATCCAATTTCCGCCACACGCTCAGCAACAGAGATATGCATCAGTGTCACCATGCCCACGGCACCGACCAGTAGCGAAATGCCACCTAAGGCAGCGATAGCAAAGGTGAGCACTGTCAGTACGGTAGAGAGGGTAGAGAGCATTTGTTGCTGAGGTGTCAGTGTAAAATCCTCGCGCCCATGCCGTTCGATGAGAATGCGTCGAACATCCTCCGTGACAGCTTGCAAGGGTGCTTCCGGCGGATAGACAATATGTACTTCCATTAAACCTTCCCGATTGAATATTTCTAGTGCCCGAGTAGTGGGAATAAACACTGTGTCGTCCAGATCAAATCCCAGTATTTGCCCTTTGGGGGCCATTACACCAATGATGCGAAAGCGTGAGCCGCCCACCTGCAAAATTGCACCGAGCGGATTGGCATTACCAAATAACTCGTTGTGTGTTTTTGCACCGAGCACAGCAAATGCGCGTGGATTGCGGGGATCATCTGCAGGCAAGGACTGACCAATTGCCACGCTCATATTGAATGCCTTGTCAAAATCAGGGCTTTGTCCGTAAATCGTAACACGTCGACCGCGACCTTCCGAGCGGATTTCAGCGTTACCCATCACACTAGCATTGACATATTGAGCGTAGCGAGAGTGTTTTAAAGCCAGTGAGTCTTCAATAGTCAGGATGCGTGCACTGCTGATGGCGCCGACCGATCTACCATGTGCCATGGATTTACCAGGAGTAACGGTCAGAATATTGGTGCCAAACTGGGTAAATTCAGCCAGTACGAAACGCTGAATGCCTTCTCCTATTGAAGTGAGCAGGATAACGGCGGCAATGCCGATGGCAATTCCTGAAGCTGATAATAGCGTGCGAAGCCAGTGAGCGGTTAAGGCACGCAGGGCGAATTGCAATGCGTCAAGTATACTCATCTGCCGCTCAGTGCCTTGACAGGGTCCAGTCGTGCAGCGCGGGCGGCAGGCAGCAGGCCAGCAATGATACCTGTTGACAGTGCAATGACGATGCTGGCGAGGCTCGCCCAGGCAGGTGGCCAGGCAGGTAATTCTGGATAAGCCAGGCGGATCAATAGACTACCCACATGCCCCAGCATAAAACCGAAGATGGCACCAGTGAGTGATAACCAGGCGGCCTCAGTGAGAAATAAGCGGCGAATATCGCTCCCTGGGGCTCCGATTGCTTTGAGCAATCCGATTTCATCAGTGCGCTGACTGACCGCTACCAGCATCACATTCATGATCAGAATACCAGCTACCGCTAGACTGATTGCAGCAATACCAGCTACACCGAGGGTCAGTGCGCGAAAGATGCGATCGAAGGTAGCGAGTACTGCATCCTGAGTGATAATGGTGACATCCTCTTCGCCATCATGGCGCTGAATCATGAGTTCGCGGATAGCTTGCTTAGCGGAGGGAATGTCACTGCGATTCCTGACTTCGACCATGATACGGAAGAGCGAGGTGGTATCTAATAATGCTTGGGCGTGATTGATCGGGATAATCACGATTTCATCTGAATTGAATCCCATTGTTTCTCCTTGCCTGGAGAGTATCCCCGATACCATGAATCGTCGATCGGCCAGCCTGACATGCTGACCAATCACATTGCCATCAGGAAAAAATTCCTCAGCTAGTTTTGCTCCCAAGACGATTTGTGCGCTGTATTGTGAGCCATGCGCCAGAAAACTGCCCTGCGCTAATTGCATGTGGCGAATGGGCAAAAGATTTGCGGTACTACCGAGGATAGTAATTTCGCGTAAACGTCCGGCGGCAGCGAGCTCGGCAGTGCCTACATTGAGTGGGGCATAGCGTCGAACTTGGGGAAGGTGGCCGAGCCAGCGAGCATCTTCTAATGTCAGATCGCGTGGAGTTTGCCCCATAGTCGCACCAGGGAAGCTACCTGCGGTTTCGGCGCGACCAGGTAAAACCATAATCAGATTAGTACCGATGGATGAGAAGCGATGAATCACAAAACGACGCGCACCATCACCTAGTGCAGTCAGGACGACGACTGCAGCTACGCCCAGCGCCATTGCCAGAATGATGAGGAATGAGCGGGTAGGGTAGCTTGTGACCGTTTTAAAGGAGAAGAGGAAGGTATCCTGTAGCTTCATTGTTCATCTGCCACGATGAACCCATCGCGCATGCCAATACGACGGTGTGCTCGTAATCCCAGTTCACGATCATGTGTCACCACAATAAGGGTAGTGCCAGCATGATGCAAATTTTCCAGCAGCGCGACCACTTCCGAACCAGTTCGATGATCGAGATTACCTGTTGGTTCATCTGCCAGCAAGGCAGTGGGACGCAGAATGGTCGCGCGCGCAATGGCTACCCGCTGGCGCTGACCACCGGATAATTCAGCTGGTCGGTGTTGAGCACGTTTGCTCAGATCAAAGGCATGGAGTGTTTCTTCTACCCGTATTTTGCGCTCAGCTGGTGGAATGCCTGCCAAAATCAATGGCAGCTCGATATTTTCAGCAGCAGTAAGACGGGGTACCAGATGAAATGCTTGAAAGACAAAGCCAATTTTTTCTCTACGCACACGTGCCTGCTCAGTTTCGGTTAAATCAGTAACATCTCTATCATCGAGCTGGTAGCGCCCGCTATCAGGTTTGTCCAGTAAGCCGATTACATTGAGCAGAGTAGATTTGCCTGAGCCAGAGGGTCCCATGATGGATACATATTCACCCGAAGCAATAATCAGATCAATGTGATCAAGCGCACGAATTTCCTGCTCACCCATATGAAAGATGCGGGTAATGGCTGTAAGTTGAATCATGATTGACTGGTTTTAGGTTTGACGATTACGCCGGCAGCAATACCCTCGTTATCAAAGGATGTCAATACCTGCTCACCTTCTTTTAAGCCACTTATGATTTCCGTGAACGCCCAATTGGCCAGCCCCGTCTTTATGGTGCGCTCTTCGATGCGATCATGCTGATCTAACACCAGCACTTTGTCTCGTTGTCGGATGGCTTGTGTCGGGATACGCAGCACCTGTTCATGCCGATTAATAATCACTTCGACATCGGCGCTGTAGCCCGCTAACAGAGCATAGTTTGAGCCTTCGGTAAAATAGACTTCAATATCAACAGTACGAGCCTGCTTTTCTATTTCAGTGACATATGGCGCAATACGATGCACTGTACCGGCAAAAGTTTGACCAGGTAATGCATCTAGTGTGATGCGTGCTTCTTGTCCGATTTTTATTTTGGGGGTATCTACTTCGTCCATTGGTGCACTGACATACAAGCAGCTATCATCGATCAAATCAATCACAGGAGGAGTAGGAATACCAGGAGGGGAGGGCATTGTGTATTCACCCAGCTCGCCTGTGAGGCGAGCAATAATTCCAGCAAAGGGTGCATATAGCGTGGTGCGATCCAGATTAGCTTGAATGACTTCGATCTGAGCTTGTGCGCGTTTGACATCTGCTGCCAAGGCAGCACAGTTTGCCTGACGGGATTGCGCATTGGCCTCAGCTTCATCAGCCCGTTGCGAACTAACAAACCCTTGAGCAACAAGTTGTTGGGTTCGGATAAATTCGCGTTGTGCATTTTCTGCCATAATGCAGGCTTCACGTTGCCGGCTTTTAGCAGTAGCCAGTTGTCGTTTGGCAAGTTCATGTTGTGCTACCAGATCAGCATTCCACAGCTTCAACAGAACATCCCCTTGCTTGACGCGATCACCTTCATTTACGGGTAGCTTGACAATTTGTCCTCCTACCGCAGGAGCCAGTTTGGCTCGCCGGCAAGCTTTGATCGTACCCGCACGCGTATTGACGACAGTAGCCTCCACTGTGCCGCGCGTAATGGTGGCAACTTCGACTTCCACAGGCGGTTTGCGTGTTAAGTACCAGCCTGCATAACTCAGCAGGGCGGTCATGAATAGCAAGATGAGCCAACGGGACAATATTTTTGTTTTTTGCATGATAGAAATGCCTCAGTTACTTCAATAGGCAAATATACTCATATATTGTTATTAATTATCCTAAAAACCGTAGTTGGACGAGGTGGAGCGTGTGGTGATCCAGGTGCGAGGCAAGGCGCGAGGAGGCCGCAGGGTCGCCCCCTGCAACGAAGAGCAACGCCGCATTCGCGTCTGGAGCGACATACGATACACTTCGTAGCGGCTTCACCATTCCGGTGAATGAAAAAATTTCGGAAATGTTTCTATATGTCATGAGCTTAGCTCTCTAATTAAGCGGTCAACTACGGTTTTTAGGATTATTAGGAAAAGTAATCCTCGATCACACCAGGATCGTTTTGCCCGATTATGCCACGCATCAACGACGTAGATATGCTAGATTCTTAACACCAAGAAAAATCCGACTACAAACAACAGCATGGAAGCCAGCAAGAGAAATCCTGCATATTGTGATAAGGTAAAATTAATTTTGTTTCGGTAATATCATTTTATGCTTGAGTTATGGCTGAGTGCAGGCTGACAATAGATTGATTAAATTATTGACCCGGCATGTTATCCAAATTTATCCGGGCATTGAAATAAAATCAGGGAAAATTATGAACATGCAAATTATCACGAGAGTCATTTTGTCAAAATCGGGAAATAGTCATGAGTGATGCAACAGAATCCAATTCCATTCCCATCTGGCGTGCACCATTTATTTTATCGAATGGTAAGCAGCCTGCAGGCATACGGGATACACGGCCAACTGACTCTGATTACGGCGTGCTGGATCCCAAGACATTCAATGCGATAGAAGCGGATGCTTTATTTGACGAAATCAATCAGGCGGAAACCCAGATAGGACAATCTGTGCTTTATCGATCATTGGTTAGACCTGGCCATGATGCACAACTGTTGCAGAAGAAACAGGAAGCGATACGTGAGTTAGCATCCAATCCCGAATTATTTGCAGAACTTGATAGCTTCGTCAAGAAAATGGTACCTGGAGAAGAATCGCTCTACTATCTTCTCTATGGAGAATTTGCGGGTGGATTGACCACAGATAATCCAAAAAATAAGACGGGAAAGCTGGAATTCGGCGGCTATGGCTATCGTCAGTTTATTGATGGAACTGAATTTGCGGTTAATCTGGTTGAAGAGGCGGATTCGCTACCGCCAGTGCGAAGTACTTATTTGCAGGAACTGATTCAGGCCATTCGAAATTTTGGCGATTCCCGCACCTATGCTTTGATGCATGGCCCAATCTACGTCATCGATGGCAAGTTTAAAACCAGGGAAGAGAAACCGCCTTACCTGCCTGTTCCCCGCTTTCGGCCATCCATGTTCAAATGGCTACCATCATTGATTTTTCTGTCCATCGTAACCGGTCTGTTTTATTTTTTTCAAAATATGCTGGTCGAGTTAGGTGCCACTTATATTGGCTCTGGCATCCTCATCCTGACAGTGCCGATTATTCCCATCATCTTGCAGGCTGTCAGTTCTTCTGACCGGGATTCGGTCATTTATCCCTTGCAAAAGCTTTTCCGACAAAGCCCTGATCTGGCCAAAGCGCTGGAAGCACTTGGTATGATTGATGAATTATTATCTTTGCATCGCTATGCTCAATCTGCTGATAAGGGAATGGTATTACCTGAAATCATCGAGGCAGAGCAGCATACGCTTACCGTTACGAATGCGAAAAATCCATTGCTTGCCAGAATGCAACCAGACTATGTTCCCAACGATATCAAGCTGGATGCAGCCAACCGTCTGCTGATTATTACCGGCCCGAATAGTGGTGGAAAAACAGCTTATTGCAAAACTGTCGTGCAGATTCAGTTGTTGGGACAAACGGGAGGTTATATTCCAGCAACAGCTGCGCGACTGGTGCCAGCAGAACATATTTTTTACCAGGTACCGGAGCCAGGACGTTTGGAGGAAGGGATGGGGCGTTTTGCTTATGAACTGAAACAAACCCGCGAGATTTTTTTCAATTCGACTCCCCTCAGCCTGGTTGTGCTTGACGAACTGGCGGAAGGGACTACCTTTGAAGAGAAAATGACGCTTTCCGAGTATGTGCTCAAAGGCTTCCATAAGCTCGGTGCAACAACGATATTGGTCACTCATAACCACGAACTATGTGAACGTTTACAAAGCGAGGGCATCGGCAGCTATCTGCAAGTCGAGTTTCTGCCAGAAGGCCCAACCCACCGCTTGATTTCAGGAATATCGCGTGAGAGTCATGCTGATCGTGTGGCGAGTGCCATCGGTTTCAGTAAAGAAGATGTAGAAAAGCATCTTGCGACACTGCAAGATTCAACCAGATCTGAAACGTGAAAAAGGAGGGCGCTACCTTTTTATACATTAGGGCGCCCAAGGAATGAAAAGAGAGAGCAATAAAGGGTAGCGCCCCCTTTTCTCCGTCATTTTCTCCCGAGATATTGTCGATGTGCACTTATGAATGCGTCGGAGTGAGCGCCGGACTTAAATTTTTGCTTCCTATTTGGTATTCGGTACTCTTTGCATGGTGAAGTTGTTTAGAAACTGACGCCTCTCAATTACTTGAATGCCGCTCAACAGCTTCAAAAACTTTAGTGCCAGGGTAATATGTTTTACCCCATTTAACCAAAGCTTGAAGTACAGGTTTAAGATCCTCTCCTTTTTTTGTCAGAACATATTCATAACGAATTGGTTTCTGCTGATATGTTTGTTGAAAGACAAGCCCAGCAGTTTCTATTTTCTTTAGTCTGTCTGACAATATATTGGTGGCAATTCCCTCTGGAGATTCAAGGAATTCTTGAAAGCGTTTTTTACCCAATAGCAGATCACGAATAACCAGCAAAGTCCATTTATCACCCAGGAGATCGAGTGAGCACGTAATCGGGCAGCATGATCGCTCAAAAATTGGTTTATCCATTTCATCATTCATAAATTATTTTTCCTTAATAAATAAAAGGAGAGCATGATCACTTGCAGTTAGCAAGCTTATGAGTTAAATTAACTTGCATTATACAAGTAATAGCTCATGATTAATAACAATGATAATAAGGATCAATCGCATGTTAGAACTTTACCAATTTGAACGCACCTGGGGGATTCCGAACTTAAGTCCTTTTTGCTGCAAAATCGAAACGTATTTGCGAATGAGTGGCATTGAATATGAAATCAAACCGGCGTTACCTTTTAGTACTCCCAAAGGTAAATTGCCCTACATTAAAGATAACAGTGAGGCATTAGGCGATTCTCGATTTATCATTAGCTACCTTAAATCAACCTATAAAGACCTGGACAAAGGGCTAAGCGAGGTGGAATTGTCGGTATCAACAGCCATGCAGCGTTTGCTCGATGAGCATTTGTTTTGGGTTTTGCTTTATTCGCGTTGGCAATATACAGATGAAAATTGGCAGGTTAACAAGAAAGCAATTTTTGGCGGGCTACCTCCCATTGTCCGAGATATTGTTGCAAATAGATGGCGTCCAAAAATCAAACGGCAAATTTATGGTCATGGCACTGGCAGACATCAAGCAGAAGAAATTTTTACATTAGGCAAACAAGATATTGATGCGTTATCAGCAAGCCTTGGGAGTAAGCGGTATTTTTTAGGAGATCAACCTACCACATTGGATGCTTGTGCCTTTGGTCACTTAATCAATATCATTGGCTGTCCAATTGAATCGCCACTTAAGGAATACGGTTTGTCAAAGAACAATTTGATTGATTATGTTGATCGAATTGAAAGTGAATTCTATCAAGATCTAAAAGATATAGTCTAACCAGTTAAGAATGATTCAGAATGTGTAGGATTTGAAGAGCATATCGACAGTTTAGGAATAAAGGGTAGCGTCCCTTTTTTCGCCCCCATCATCATTGCTTTCTTTTATAAGCATTGTCAGAGTTTGATTGCTTAATCATTTTTGCTGTACCACTTCTATGAGGTGCTAATATGCTCATGCGACAATAAGCAGAAAGGGACCAAACAAATACGCATGAAAAAAATATTGTTAGCTTTAATAATTGCCTTAACAGCCAACACCGTGATGGCTGGCTGGTCTTTAGTGGACGAAAGTGCCGATGGTTCAGTAACAATATATGCTGACTTTGACACCATTCAGAAAACTGGAGACAAAATTAAGATGTGGTCACTGGGGGACTTTAAGGCTGAGAAGGAAACCGGTGGAGTTAAGTTCTTATCTTCGAAATATCAAAAAGAGTATAACTGCAAACTAGGGCTGGTGAGAATGCTTTCATTTACTTTATTTAGTTCGAATATGGGGGAGGGGAAGGTCGTTCATTCGGATAATGAACCTGATAAATGGGCGCCAGTATCAGGTGGAAGAATTGGGGAAACTCTCTGGAGAATAGCTTGCGATCAGGATTTATCAAAAGATTAACACGTCTTATTATTAAGACGATTATTACTTTCTCTATTTTTTAAAAAAAATTAGAATAATAATCTTGTTCAGTTATGATTCATTATTCAATTTTCCTGGGGGAACTTCCGAATGTTCGCTCAAAATCAGCAATAAGTTCGGTTACCGCCACTTCTGGAAGTCGATTGATTCCAGCCGCTGCTTCACGCCCGCCACCTTCCGGGTAGCGACGACAAAAAGCCGATGCGCCATGTGGGTGCGTTTTTGCGGCACGTAAACTGACAGTTAACGAGCCTTGTCCATCCGGGCAAAGAATCAAATGAGCGCGCTCTGGATATGTTTGCGATAAATTATTTGCAAAAATCCCCACTGTACGACGCGCCCAGGATGCATCTGGAAGCTGATAAACCGCGGCTATATCGGTCGCAAGTATAGGGGGCAGCGCGTTGATGTGTTCCATGTCTGCTGCGTAACCTGATGCCAAAATAGCTACTTCAGGCGAGCTGTCATAAGCTTCCCGCGGATCGTCAAAGTGATGCAGTGCGTGAAAAAGAGATGCAGGATGAAAATGAAGATCCTCGATATGTGAACCATAACCATTATAGTTAATCAGTTCACCTAATTGACGTAATACCTGAATATCTTCTGCGTTCAGATTGAGTTCGGAACAGCGTTTTTGCGCTATAGATACCAGGTTATCGCCGAAAGCGGCGGCAATGGCCCATAGGGAGTAGCGTTCTTTTAGATAGCGATCGACCAACAAACTGGTGCAAGTACTCGGTGATTCATCGATCATGGCTTGCAGGTTGTCATGTACAGGGATTTTGCCGGCGAAATGGTGATCAAAATAAAGAACATTTGCGCCTGCCGTAAGTAATCGTTGAAGATCTTCTCGATTACGATCGAGTGAAATATCCAGAACGGTGATACGATCTCCCGCTGCGGCGGTAACTTGTTGCAGCAACGTAATGTCACGTTTGACACCAGTAATTAATTCTGCATCGAGTGGCTCGACTAGACGAAGTTGAATCAGCGCGCAGATACCATCTGCATCGCCATTAAATATATCGAAATATTTTGTCAAATCGATTGTTCCTTCTGTTTATCAATTTTTATGTGCTATGGAGTAATGAACATCTGCTGTCATGAACCGGAGCGAAGTGGCATATCGATATTAACGGCTTTATTACCGAATTGTTAAGTGTATTTTTTAAATTTGTCGTTGCTTTAATTCTTTGATGATGAAATCAATGAGCTCTTGAGCAAACGAACCAAAGCCTGGCACAGCACTGGTGATATTATTCAGCAAGAACTGACCTTTCTCAAGAACGACTATTAGATTTTCAAGACCACCTTCTTCATGAAATTCAATATAGCTGTACTCGAAAGATTCAAGTTTGAGGTCGAGCTGGTTGCCGGTTAAACCCGATTCGCTCATAGCTTCAAAATCAGTTGGGAACTGGATGTGATCGTCCCTCTTTAATTTATCTAATCTAGGAAGTACTTCTTCCAGGCTATGGCTATAGTTAGTTCTGAAATTTGAGCGAAAAAGAAGAGAGCTTGATTTCTCGATTATCTTTAGAAGCCATATGATTGCCATAAGAAATTCTTCCAGATTCTCTATTTTTTCAGGCATTTTGATTTCCTTCCTGATTTACTTTCGGAATGGGATAGCGAGGATGTTTATCAATCGGCTGCAGAACGCTGTATCACGCCACTCGCTCAAACCAATAGTCATATTACTATGGCCAGCCTCCGGCTGATCACGGTAAGTGCTAAATAATTTATCCCAGATGATGAGATTAAATCCGTAATTGCTGTTTAATTCTTTTACGATGACAGAGTGATGCACGCGGTGCATGTCGGGTGTGACGAGCAGCTGCCGCAATATTCGATCTAGCATGTGCGGCAGGCGGATGTTGCTGTGATTAAACATGGCCATGGTGTTGAGGACTATTTCAAAAATCAGCACGGCGAGTACAGGTGCACCCAGGATTGTGATAACTGCAAATTTGATGAGCATGGAAAGCAGCATTTCAAGCGGATGGAAACGTGCACCTGTTGTTACATCGATATCCAGATCAGCATGATGAGCGCGGTGTATCCGCCATAATAGAGGGACGGCGTGCATCATCACGTGTTGCCAGTAAATCACCAGATCCAGCAAAATTACGCTTACTATAATCGCAAACCAGGCGTGGGGCTGCATCCAGTTGAATAATCCCCATCCGTTGATTTGAGCATAAATAGCCACGCCGATCCCTCCCATGGGAAATACCAACCGAAGAATCAGGCTATTGAGCAGGGAGAGTGCTAGGTTGTTACGCCAGCGCAGCATTTTTGAAACAGCCAAATGGCGCCTGGGTGCATATACCTCCCACCCTGCCATAAGGATGAAGATAACAAAAAAGAATCCTAATCTGATAGCTATTTCATGTTCGATAGGCATGAATAGATAAGCAAATCCAAGTTAAAAGGAAAATGATTGATTAATGCTG
Organism: Nitrosomonas sp. Nm33; assembly: GCF_900107265.1. Taxonomy (GTDB): domain Bacteria; phylum Pseudomonadota; class Gammaproteobacteria; order Burkholderiales; family Nitrosomonadaceae; genus Nitrosomonas. Next base: position 19,804 of record NZ_FNPJ01000023.1, read on the forward strand.
ATGCTTATGCGGATGTTCAGGTATAGCATGACGGGCATGATCGCTTAACTGAGCTAGTTTAGAAAAATTACCTCGGCTAAATTCTGTCGAAATTTCCAACAGATGTTTACGTATTAAACGAATTTGTTCGAAATCGGGTTTATCTTTGGCAACAACTTGCTGAATTCCTTCTTCGTTTGTTTTAGTAAAAATATGTATCATTTTTTCGAGATCAAATGGTATGACATGGAAACCACGTTCTGCAATTTCATTGAGCCGCTTTTCATCTGCAGGCTTCATGGCATGAACCGGAGAAGTAACAAATAGATCAAATAAAAGAGCTATAAAAAACGATCCATAACTGCCTCCTATTTAATCATATTGATAGCATGTTAGATTTAGCGCCGGGTTTTAAAGTTAAAAGCTTTTTAAAAAGCATAGCTGAAAATAATCCTAAAAACCGTAGTTGGACGAGGTGGAGTGTGTGGTGATCCAGGTGTGAGGCAAGGCGCGATCAGGCCGCAGGGCCGCCCCCTGCAACGAAGAGCAACGCCGCATTCGTGCCTGGAGCGGCATACGATACACCTCGTAGCGGCTTCACCATTCTGGTGAATGAAAAAATTTCGGAAATGCTTCTATATGTCATGCGCTTAGCTCTCCAATTAAGCGGTCAACTACGGTTTTTAGGATAATAAGTGCTGATATCTCATTTGGATCACAGAACCTGGATTTAGTGCTGGATAAATTGTGAGCATTTGCAGTATTGCCCATCTGTTTCGTTCCACTTTAATATCATCATCATCAAGTTAAACAAGTTCTATCAATTATTGCAGAGGAGATTTCAAAGCTCGACTACAATTATTTATAAAATTTCCTATTCTTGTTTTTTAAACATTTTCCTGAGATCAAAATAAGGATTCTGCTTATTTTTATTTTCTCCATGGAAGATTAGCCTTGTTCGACCATGTGAAGTTTAAGTGAAGTTTTAAGCACTGGTCGCTAGGGTGTTTTCGTGCACCAACTTTATTGCTTTAAATTCAATTTGGTCATGAAAGCCTCTACAACAAACGGGTTACATCACGCTATGGGGAGAATAAATGGCAAATTTCAATAAAGCTGATCTCGAGTTCATTCTTAAACAAATCAAAATTGCAGAAGCTCATCCAGACGGAAATGTTCCGATTGGATTTGGCGCAGATCAAATTTCCAGCCCAATGCTACCCTATGGTTTGCGTACCGTAGACGGTTCTTATAATAATCTGGTTCCTGGCCAATCGGAATTCGGCGCTGCCGATAACGTGTTTCCACGCATAACTCCACCTGATTTCCGTTCCGCTGAAACGCTGCCGTTCGATCCAGATGGACCAGGACCACTACAAATTGGAGATCCGACCAGCTATACGCAAACAAGTGGTATTGTTGTAGATTCTCAACCGCGTATTATCAGTAACTTAATCGCCGATCAGTCCGCTAATAACCCGGCCGCTGTAGAAGCTGCTGGTCCTACTCCAGTCGTTTCTGATAATGGAACCCTTTTTATTCCTAATGTAGCGCCAGATGTTGGTTTGTCCGCCCGATTCAACTCGTGGTTCACGCTATTCGGCCAGTTTTTCGATCATGGTCTCGATCTGGTAACCAAAGGTAATAGTGGTATCGTGTTCGTGCCACTCCAACCGGATGATCCGTTGTTCGTTCCCGGTAGTCCAACCAACTTTATGGTACTGTCGCGTGCCACCAACCAGCCCGGTCCGGATGGAGTAATTGGGACAGCTGACGATATACACGCACATACCAACACGACCACTCCTTTCGTTGATCAGAATCAAACCTACACTTCGCATCCATCACACCAGGTGTTTTTGCGTGAGTACGCACTCGTCAACGGCAAACCGGTAGCCACTGGCAGACTACTCGATCACGCAGGTGGAGGGCTCCCCACCTGGGCTGATGTCAAGGCACAAGCACAAACGATGCTCGGTATTACATTAAGAGATCAAGACATACTCAATATCCCGCTGCTCGCTACTGATGCCTATGGTCATTTTCTACGCGGCCCCAATGGTTTTGCGCAAATCGTGACCGAAAATGGTTTGGTCGAAGGCAACGCGGGCGGGCTCACCGTACCTGCGAATGCGATCCGAACCGGTCATGCTTTCCTGGATGATATCGCGCACAGTGCAGTCCCATTTGGAGATCATGACAACAACCCAGCAACGCCCCAGCGAGCGCTCACTCCCGACACAAATAAGACTGCTGGTGTCGACGATAACAATCCCAGTACCTACGACAACGAACTGCTCAATGCCCATTACATTACCGGTGATGGCCGCGGTAACGAAAATATTGGCTTAACTTCAGTTCATCATGTCTTTCATTCTGAGCACAATCGTCTGGTTGATCAGGCCATGAGTGTCATTGAAAGTAGTGGCGACGCTGCCTTCATAGCAGAATGGAAGCTACCTAATGGCGATTGGAATGGTGAGCGGTTGTTCCAGGCGGCACGCTTCGGCACCGAGATGCAGTATCAGCACTTGGTGTTCGAGGAATTCGCGCGCAAGGTGCAGCCCGAGGTAAACGCCTTTGCCGGTTATTCGGATGATATCGATCCTGCCATCGTTGGAGAATTCGCGCACGCTGTTTACCGTTTTGGCCATACCATGCTGACCGATACTATGGCGCGTATCAATCCTGATGGCACGCACGATGATATTCCTTTGATCGAGGCATTTCTCAATCCACTTGCTTTTGCAAGTAGCGGTACCGATGCCAGAGAGGCAGCGGGTGCAATCGTGCGCGGCATGACCAATCAGATAGGCAACGAGATCGACGAATTTGTAACTGGCGCGGTGCGCAACAATCTTCTCGGGTTGCCGCTTGATCTGGCAACGATCAACCTTGCACGTGGCCGGGAAACTGGCTTACCCAAGCTCAACGACGCACGTGAGCAATTTTTTACTGCAACTAACGATGCTGCACTCAAACCATACGGTAGCTGGGCTGAGTTCAAACTCGGCATTACCAATCCCTTGTCGCTGGTAAACTTCATCGCGGCCTACGGTATTCATCCGGATTTGCAAGCTGCTTCAACGCTTGCAGATAAGCGTGCAGTCGCTTTGTCCTTGTATGATGGCTCGCATCCTGATTCTGTAGCTTTCCTGAATGGCGACGCGGCGGCCACCGGTGTCAATAATATCGACTTATGGATCGGTGGATTAGCTGAGAAGATCATGCTGTTTGGTGGCATGTTAGGTTCGACCTTTAACTTTGTGTTCGAAACACAGTTGGAAAAACTGCAGGATGGGGATCGTTTCTATTACCTGGGGCGTACTGCGGGGCTTCATTTCCTGACCGAGCTGGAAAATAACTCCTTCGCCGAATTGATAATAAAAAATGTCGATGGCGTTAAACATTTGCCAGGTGATGTCTTTTCCCATCCGGACTACAGCTTTGAGATTGGTAATCTTGGCACTAGCGGCCCAATTGTGGATGATCCCAATACAGTAGATTATGACGAATCGGCATTGCCATCCGGTTCACTTATCCGCATGAACGATGGTACTGTACGATTTACAGGCGAGGAACATATCATGATGGGCGGTACCGAGGGTAACGACCGGATGCACGCAGGTAACGGCGATGATACCTTATGGGGTGATGGTGGTATCGATCGGCTTGAAGGTGGAGCTGGCAATGACATTATTCATGGTGGAGATGGTGACGATATTATCACTGATGAATTCGGCACCGACAATATCAAGGGTGAGGGCGGCAATGACGTCATCAGCGCAGGCGCAGGCGTGGGTGATTTGATACTGGGTGGCGATGGCAACGATTTCGTGGTGGGAGGTGCTGATCCCAAAGAAATTTTTGGTGGTGCTGGCAATGACTTCATTATTGCCGGTAATTCGACAGATACGGTGTTAGGCGGCGAGGATGACGACTGGATCGAAGGTGGCGATCAAGCTGATCTGCTGCAAGGAGACAATGCTGACCCATTCCAGGTGAGCCCGATCATCGGTAACGACGTTATCATTGGTGATGGCGGTGACGATGACTATGACGCTGAATCCGGTGATGACATCATGGTGAGTGGCGCCGGCATCGAACGCAACGAAGGAATGCTTGGTTTCGACTGGGTCACCGCACGACTCGATAGTTCGGAAGGTGTTACTGTCGGTCAAGATTTTGATTTGCTTCGTCTTGGTTTGTTGTCACCCGATCTTGACGCTATTCGTGATCGATTTGATATGGTCGAGGCTCTTTCAGGATGGAATAATGACGATGTCTTGCGTGGCGACAACCGTGATGCGACGTTGATGATTGGTCATGAGCTCAACAATATCGGGCTTATCAGTGGTCTGCAACAACTGCTTGATGATGCGCATCGTGGCGTTAAACAAACTTCGTTTACCGGCGGTAATATTCTCCTGGGCGGCGGAGGCAGTGACATCATTGAAGGCCGTGGCGGCAATGACATTATCCACGGAGATAAGTGGCTTAACGTACGCTTGTCAGTGGTTGACGCCAATAACAACGAGATCCAAAGTACCAATAGCATGACTGAGTTGCAGTCACAAATGTTTTCGGGTGAGATTAATCCGAGTCAGATCAGGATCGTGCGTGAGATTTTACCCACTACACCAGGAGTCAACGATATTGACACCGTTGTGTTTTCAGGCAACCGCGCTGAGTACACCATTAGTCCTTTAAGTACCAGGTTGATGACGGTTACGCATACGGGTGGTACGCAAATTGACGGTTCCGATATCTTGATGGGTGTCGAACGTCTGCAGTTTGCCGATCAGACCATTGCGCTTGTTCCATTACCTAATAATTCACCAGCAACCGGTATGATTACCATCAATGACACTACTCCGGGCGAAAATCAGGAGTTGCTTGCAACGACAAATTTTAATGATCCTGATGGCGTTAATAACGCCACCATTGTGCTCACATGGCAGGCTGAGTTTACGCCTGGTGCTTGGACCCCTGTCGGCACTGGCCAGATTTTCACGCCAAGCGACTTAATGCTGAATGCTCCTCTGCGCGTAGTAGCTACTTTCCAAGATAACAAAGGTGCCAGTGAACAGATTATTTCGGGGGCTACGGTACCTGTGGTTAGCGCCAATGGCGTACCCGTGATCAATGATACGACCCCGAGAGAAGGAATGAAACTCAGCACTTCGGTTGCTAATATCACTGATCCTAATGGGGTGGTGGGAGTTACCTTTAATTACCAGTGGCAGGTAGGCGGTGGATTGATCTGGACTAACATTACAGGTGCAACAGGTGCTAACTTCAGGCCGACACAGTCGCAGGTCGGTCAGCAACTTCGAGTGCTCGTTTCCTATACTGATAACGCAGGCAATGCCGAGCAGCTTGCTTCTGCCCCAACCGCAGTAGTTGGTGATCTCTTCATCGGCACTATAGGCAATGACATTTTCAATGGCACTGAAGGCGATGACTATGCTAATGGTGGTAAAGGTGTCGATACATTGAACGGGAATGGTGGTGACGATAAGTTAAAAGGTGGATTCGGTAACGACACAATTAACGGTGGTAGCGGTAATGACACAATTGATGGTAAGGGAGGAAACGACACGATTAACAGTGGAGTGGGCGACGATGTGATTTTGGCAGGTATCTCCAGCGGTTTCGATGCCATCGACGGCGGTGATGGCTCAGATCGGCTCCAAGTTACGGCTAACAACGTCGTTATTGGTCTGAGCTCTCTTGCGGGGATAGAGGAGATTTCTTCTGGTAGCTTCACTGGTGTGCGTATCGCCGGTACTTCTGCTGCTAATACGCTGGATTTCAGTGCCACTACGCTAACTGGCATCACAAGCATTAGCGGCAATGGAGGTAATGACATTTTGATTGGATCGACCGGTAACGACACCATAAATGGCGGGGCGGGTAACGATACGATTAACGGCGGAGCGGGCGATGATGTGATTCTGGTCCCTGGTACCAGCGGTTTCGACACCATCGATGGTGGCGTTGGCTCGGATCAGATCCAGGCTACAGCTAACGATGTCGTTATTGGTCTGAGCTCTCTTGCAGGGGTAGAGGAGATTTCCTCCGGTGGCTTTACTGGTGTGCGTATCGCCGGTACTTCTGCTGCTGATACACTGGATTTCAGTGCCACTACGCTAACTGGTATCACGAGCATTAGCGGCAACGGAGGCAATGACATTTTGACCGGATCAGCCGGTAATGACACTATTAATGGTGGATGGGGTAGAGACACGATTACCGGTGGAGCAGGTGATGACTTCTTAAACGGTGGTACCGGCTTCGATAGCTTCGTGTTCAATACTGCAGGTTTCGGTAATGATACCATCGGTGGCGGGGCGACAGAATTGTTCGATGCTATCGGCGGTACGGCATCGACGCAAGATCTGATTGATTTGCGCGGTCTCGGTTTAACTTTTACTGATTTGACAATTACCCAGGTTGGGACAGATACGCTCATTACGATCGGAGCGGATAGTATTACTCTGCTTGGGGTCAAAGCAGCCAAGATCGACAGTACCGACTTTATTTCTCAGTAACAATGTCAGGTGGCTGCCAAAATAGCTAATTAAGCAGCTAATTAAGTTGCAAAAGTTATACGGTGTGGAATCATATCAAGGCTCCGCACCGGTAGTTATTTAGGAACATTTTTTCCTGCATTTTGCACTAAGAATAAGGAGAATAAGGGGGGGGCTGCTGCATGAATATTTCTTGAGGGCAAACTGCGTATGTTGCTGTGCTATCATCAGTTTCTCAGATAGCATATCTGAGATTAAGTAGGAAAATAGCTAAATTTAAAAGAATTTTTTGAAGGAGAGATTACAACATGAATTTCGAAAGTGAAATGAAAGCAAGATTTGGAGGATTCTGGAATTCATTAGTGCTGTTACTCGTTGTTATTATTTGTTTGCGTTTTTCAGCTATCGAGTGGGCATCAGAAGATTTAGGAACGAAGTTATATCATTCATTTAAATTGTTTTTTTGGTGTGCGTTATTTGGCGTATTACTAGCTATTTTAAAAATCATCTTTTCAATCTCAAACCCGCCTTACTTACGATTGCCTGCTTCAGCCAATTTTGCTTGGGGTCTAAAACGCGGCATCACGATCGGTGGTTTCTTAATTCTACTTGTAGGCATACTCCAATTGGACAATTTCATGGGTGTGTTCCAGCCATTTATCGATAAGTTGCTGCAAAAATTATTAGGTTTAATCTAAGCATTCTGCTGGACGCACCTAACTGACGTCGGCTTTTTAGTGATTGCACGAGTATCAAAAACACTGCGTGCAATCACATCAAAAGATATCAAAGAGTACTTTTAAATTCTTTTAGTACTCAAAAATCATGGAATCTATGATATTTAGCAGGATTTATGGGACTCCATAAGAGTGGCTGGAAGGGATTGAAAGGCAGTTCTCCTCCAAATGTCCACCCAGTAATGGGTTACGCCATGGAGATAATACGGATTTTCCATCTTTCACTCTCATCTAAATCATAAAGCATATGAAAGAGCAAGCAGTATCTTGTGCAAAGCAGGGATGTTCGATTTATTGTCTGTTTTTAAATATTTCCATATTCTTTCGTTTATAAGTCGCTTGGTAGTGGTAGTTTAGATACTATAGATTAGATAATATGATGAGAATAATGAACCGGCGGTTTTTTACTCATAAAGGAGCATTATCATGAAAACTGTAAAGCAACTACTCCACAAGAAAGGACATGAAGTTACTACTATTGACCACGAAGCATCGGTTTACGATGCCATGCAGTTGATGGCAGCTAATAACATTGGCTCACTAGTGGTTATGAGAGACGATAAGCTGGCTGGAATCCTGACAGAAAGAGATTTTTCACGTAAATCCTATCTGTTGGATAAACCTGTAAAAGATATGCAGGTTAAGGAAATCATGACGCATCAAGTAGTCTATGTTGGTCTGGATAATACGAATGAAGATTGCATGTCACTGGTCACCGAGATGCGAGTACGCCATTTACCAGTCATAGATGAAGGCAAAGTAATAGGGATAATCTCTATTGGTGATTTGGTGAAAGACACCATTTCAGAACATCAATTTGTCATCGAACAGCTCGAACGTTACATATATGAAACGCGAGTCCCTAGCCAAGGGATCCGAGCATCTTAAAGACTCGAACGTTACCATATATGATAAATACGTCGGGGTTTTAGCTGTAATATCTCTTTTCATTGGTTGCAGGTCGCTTGCTGGAAGCTGTGGTGGACCAGAACGCTGTCGATTGGATTGGGCTGTTAGTGGTAAAAAATTTTGCTCACCCTGACCAATTCATAAGCTTTCGAGATAAGCTGGAGCTATGAAAACTGGAATAAAGTGATTCATAAGCTGCTTTCACATAGTCACTTTATTGCTTCTGTAAAGTCGACAGTAATCCGCAACTTAGTATCAGGCTGTTACGGTGGGTGAGCGAAATGTTTACTGGGGTTACAGCTTTGCCCCGCTTTTTTACATCTGAATTACTATTCGTAAATATAGTATAAAACAAAAACTATTTCTGTATAATATGCGCCGCTGAAATTATACTCCTAATAAGGAGACAAGGATTTTAGTAATCTAGCAGGGCGGACTTGCTATATATATCTTTTTCTGCTATTCCTGTATGTTTAATTATTGCTAGTAATTAATAAAGACGGGAAATAAAGACAGGAGCATTCAGAATGCCACAAGAGCCACATGAACTACAGAAACCAGTTGTTTCTTACAAACCAAAAAAAGGCGAGCCTTATATGAGTGATGAGCAGCTCGCATATTTTCGCAAGATTTTAGAGGATCTCAGGATTGGATTAGGACAGGAAATAGATCGGGCGGTTCACGTAATGCAGGAAGAAGCGACAGTTTTTGCTGATCCTAATGATAGAGCCAGCCAAGAATCAGATATGACACTTGAGTTGCGCAATCGAGATCGGGAACGAAAACTCATCAAAAAAATTGCTGAAACGCTTGCAAAAATTGATGCAGGGGAGTACGGCTATTGTGATAACTGTGGTGTTGAGATAGGATTGAAACGACTTGAAGCACGTCCTACTGCCTCACTTTGTATTGATTGTAAAACCTTAGAAGAAATAAAAGAAAAGCAGTTAGCAAAATAATATTATTTGATTCTTGTTATTTTTTAGAATCAGAACTAAGTTCATGTCAAAAACTGGAATAGTATTTTAGCTTGGTCATAAAATCCTGGATGGCAGAAGGTCATCATCTTCTAGACGATGACCTTTTTACACACTAAATTTCTTTATTACGAAGCAATTCAACGAATTTTTCGCTAAATTGATATTTGGCGAAATTATTTTTACTTGATTCAGTGACGTTACTAACGAAGCCATAAGCTTCCAAAGTTTTTAATTGATCTTGTAAGCCATTGTGTTCATCTAAGAAATATGCCAGACAAGGTTTTGCAAGGCTCAAACTAAAACGCTGATTTTTCTTGAGAATATAAAATTCTCTCTGGAACTTGTAATCGGGATTATCCATATCCTGCTTCATTTCTTGCAAAAGTTTGGTATGCTGATGCCACAATCGATCAAATAGATTATTTATCTTTATGATCGCCTGTTGAGCTACGTGTGTATTCCATGAATGCGCGATAACAAAACCTATAGCCGTACCGATTAAAAAGCTAAATACCATGCTTATAATATCCATTCATATCTCCAAGATCTAACAAATAAGCTTTCCAAGTGTGAGGTAATATATTACGTCAAAAGCGAGATCTCGTAGGGTAAAATTCGTTGTGGTTTTCTTTGAAATGAGATGACTTAATTCGATATACAATATGGCTTATAAAGTATGCAAAGTCATATAAAGCTCCTAGTGGTTAGCAGAGAAATATCACTGGTTTAAGGTGGTGTTAGTCGGTGGTGGTGTAAAGACTTCGTTCACTTGACTGAATGAACCACCAGGCTTTGGACCACCGCTAATCACATATAGACGTCCATCGACCACAGCAGAGCCGAGACCATGACGTGCAGTTGGCATTGGAGCCATAGTGTGCCACTGATCCTTAACTGGATCATATGCTTCATTGGTGGCAAAAGTGCCCTCGCCAGATTCGCCACCGACCACGTAAATCCAGCCATTAATTACGCCAGCGGTAATGCCACTGCGGGCAGTAGGCAGGTTAGTACGAGCTCGCCATTGATTGGTTTGTGGATCATATTCTTCGACTGTTCTCATATTGTGATGATAGTCCAGATCAGGCCGACCACCAATGGCATAGATTCGAGAACCAGCCGTTGCAACAGCCAAATGGTCTCGGGAAGTAGGCATCGAAGCAGCAGATAACCAAGTATTGGTTTCTGGGTCAAAAATTTCCACCGCAGCAGAATTGTCTTTTCCATCATATCCACCAATGGCGTAGATGCGATTCTGATAAACGGTGACACCTAGCGCACCACGGGCAGTCGGCATAGGAGCTAATTCACGCCATTTTGCCGTTGAGGGATTGTATTGATAGACTGTGGGAACCGCATGCCAGATGGACAAGAAGGATTTGGTGAATCCACCAATTATATATAACATGCCATTATGTGAGGCGATACCCGCGTGGTGCCGCCCTTCTGGTAGAGGTGTAGTAATAGACCAGGAATCAGAAACAGGGTCATATACTTCCACATCGCTGCTAATGGCAAATTTCAGGACATTCTGAAGCTTCGGCTCACTAAACCCACCCACCACATATATCTTACCTTTGACCATAGCCGCAACTACTTCCGTTCGTTTAGTGGGAGCGGGAGAAGCGGTTGTCCATGTGCCAACTTTAGATGTATCAGCGAAAATCAGCCCCACTTTTGTCAAACAAAGAAAAAAAACGCCTGCTATGATGTAAAATTTCAAAGTAGACATATAAAGTTCCTCCAGAGAGTTATCAACATCAATGAATTTACTCAGCTTGCAAGTTCTGATTTAACAATAAAAGAATTGACAAGCGTACGTCACACAGCCGGATCGTTAAAGTATTTTTTCCATTTATTAATGGACTATCGTATTGCCATGGCGTTTATGAACAGGTGCGGCTGGGTAGAGATGAGGTGACTGCCAAATAATATTTTTTGTTTCTGAGTGTAATAGCAGCAAAGCGCGTAAAATAGTCTTGAAAAAGGTGTTACCGTACTCATCTATCTGATAATCAACTGATTTATCCATATTGATGAAATTTGATAATCTCAGAAACTGGCCAGAGTATTGGAAACAACTTCAGTCAGTTCTACTTGAACCCAAAGTAGACGAAGCTGCGCTGGAGTCTTCCTTGCGTGAAGCACGGAAAAGATTGCCGCTGCCGGTATTATGGCTAATAGGTAAAGCACAGGCAGGTAAAACTTCCATCATCCGAGCACTGACTGGTAACGAAGCAGCGGAGATAGGTAATGGGTTTCAGCCATGTACACGTCATTCTCGTTTTTATGATTGCCCTGGTGAAATGCCGGTAGTCAGGTTTCTTGATACGCGCGGTCTGGGGGAGGTTGCCTATGATCCGACAGATGACATTCATTATTGCGAATCTCAGGCGCATCTGCTGCTTGCCGTGATGAAGGTGGCAGATGTACATCAGGAATCTGTCTACCAGGTGTTACGGACAGTTCGTCAGCGTCATCCCGAGTGGCCCTTGCTGATTGTACAAACTGGCCTGCATGAACTCTATCCTGCAGACGGCAGGCATATCTGCCCTTGGCCCTATGGTGAGGAGCCTTTACCGAATACGATTCCACTCGAGCTGCGGCGTGCCTTACTTGCCCAGCGTACTGCCGCAGAAAAATTGCCTGGTTACATTCCAGTGCGCTGGATAGCTGTGGATCTTACTTTACCTGAAGATGGTTATGATCCAGCTGATTATGGTCTGGAAGCATTGTGGCAGACAATTGAGTCCCTCTTGCCGTTCGGCCTGCAGCATCAGTTGACTAGTGAAAAAGAAGTGCGTGATCTTTATGAACGCACTGCCCATCAGCATATCGTCGGTTATTCACTGGCTGCGGCCGGGTTAGGTGCTCTGCCGGTGGTAGATTTGGTGGCAGTATCTACCGTTCAGGCAAAGCTCTTGCATGGCCTTGCGGTCCTTTACGGGCAACGCTGGGATAAGCGTACCATCACTGAGTTTCTTACGCTGCTGGGAGCGGGTATAGCATCCAGCTACCTGGCTCGTCTGGTGGGGCGTGTGGTCACTAAAGTGATTCCTGTTTTAGGGCAAACAGCAGGAGCAGTGTGGGGCGCGAGCTCCAGCGGTGCAACGACTTATGCATTAGGCAAGGCTGCAGTTTATTTTTTTACTCGACGTAAGAATGGTCTCAATGTCGATCCTGAGACCCTGCGGCGAATCTATATGGAGGCGCTGGAAAGTGGCGCTTCCTTGCTTAAGGAGCGATTACGTGGTAAATGAAAACATTATTGCAGAGAACTGATCCACTGCGAGTATTCGCACTGATTTTATTAGGACTGCCAACACTCACGGTATTTGGATTGGGGATGCTATGGTTGTGGCAGACAGGCAATCTGCTTTACTGGGTGATCGCCATGGCGGTATTCAGCGCACTGAGCTATGGCTTGCAATATTGGCAAGCGAAACGTGATCGTCAAATGCTTGATGAAATTGTTACTGAACCTAATCCAGATTGGCCACCAAAGGCGGAAGCAGTCTGGCAGCAGGTCGAAAAGCTGGCAGATACGTGTGAGCCTGAAGACTGGCCGATCGAAGATTCATCCTGGATATTAGGACTGGGCAGGCGCGCGCTGGATACAGTATCACACTGTTATTATCCCCAAGCCGAGAAGCCTTTTCTAGAGCTCACTGTGCCGCATACACTGTTGATCATCGAGCAGGCGAGCCGTGATTTACGCAAAGATGTGACTGAAAATATACCGTTTAGTGATCGTCTGACAATTGGTGATTTGCTTCGGTTACATCGCTGGAAAGCTAAAGCAGAGCAAGCATACAATGTTTACCGGGCGGGTAGGGTGCTGATCAACCCGGTGAATGCTCTGTTTAGTGAGATCTGGCGGCACCTCCAAGAGCGCAGTTTTGGTCTCGCTCGCAGCGAGCTGCATCGCTGGTTCTTGCGTGCTTATATACGCAAGGTTGGTTATTATGCGATCGATCTCTACAGTGGTCGCCAGCCAGTGGCATTGGAGGAAGCCTCCAAACAGGTTGCGGAGAGGACACCCATTTCTCATGCCGATTTAAGTAAATTCGAACAAACTGCAGTCGTACCTGCAGAACCACTACGCATCCTAGTGCTGGGACGGACCAACGCTGGCAAATCAAGCTTGATCAATGCATTATTCGGAAAACTCACCACTGCTGCCGATGTATTACCGGATACGACTCAGACAATTACCCCCTTTGTGCTGCAACGCGAAGGATTAACCCAAGCATTGATCTTTGATAGCCCGGGCTGTGACAGCACGCGCTTTAATGAGAGGCAAATACACGCCGCTGCGCTGGACGCGGATCTGATTTTATGGGTCAGTCCGGCAAATCGCCCTGATCGGCAAACTGAGCGTCATTGTCTGGATGCTTTACGCGTATTCCAGAGTACGCAATTGAATCGCCGTTTACCTCCCATGCTGGTCGTCGTAAGTCATATCGATCTGTTGCGACCGACAAGTGCATGGCAACCGCCTTATGACTTAAGCAATCAGCAGGACGTCAAGGCTATCAGCATTCGTGCAGCGGTGCAGGCAGTTACGAATGATCTTGCGGTACCAATAGAGCAAGTTATCCCGGTATGCCTCAAGGAAGGAAGGGTTTACAACGTACATGATGCGCTCTGGGCAGCCATACTGCACCATCAGGATGCTGCACTCCGAGTGCGGCTACTGCGCTGTCTGGATGCGAAAAAACGTGCAGAAGACTGGACTTTGCTACGTCGTCAATTGATCAGTACCGGGCGGTTTCTCTGGAATTTGCCTGACAAACTGGGCAAGCGTTCTGGGGAGGGGTGAGGGCTATGCAATTTACCGTAATCGCGCTGATTGAAAGTGGCGTATCGGAATTTTTATGATTTGTAATAACAGTCAACACTGGCAGCGATCATAAAACATTCCCAATTTTTTCCTAGATCCAGTTGACGAGGTTACTTAATCCTCGCCTTCATCAGAGATCTTCTCCATAACCATCTAATTTCTTTTCTTCTGCACGACATCGGTAACATGTTTGGCTATCTGTTTTTTTTGGATCTTCTTTAGGTGTTCCAAATATACTGGGCATATTGATATTGCACTCCATCAATTTTTTATTAAAAAAATCAACAAATTGAGCACGAACATTATTATTTGAGTTAGAACGATGACCTCGGCCAGGAATTATTCTTTTTAAATCATCTGATAAAACGATTTTATGTTTATCACCCATTCCAAAGTACCAGTATACTTTCCCTAACAGAATATTTTAATTTGAGAATTATTATTTCGGATCTATTTCTTCTTAAATTAGATTCTTTGAATGTCGCTAATTGATGCTAGTCCTAGATATGCAAAAGAACTCCCCTCTACACTCACAGGTGCGATTAAATCCATTTGCTTGCCCCATTAGTCGATATGCCGTGCCCCTTATAGTCATAGATGCGTGAACAATCTTGCTTACTCGGAATCCAGTCTTACTCGGAATCCAGTCTGGAAATTTTGCTTCTGCTCCAATGGAAAGTTCTCGCGAGGGAGAACGATGGATTTCTAGCCATGGTTGCTTTGACCATTGTCGAAGCGCTAAAAGCTGGGGTTTAAAAAAGATACGCAAGAGATTTATCAGAATAATGAGCAAAAAATTTCCTTCACTTTGCTAAGTGCCACAACATTTCTTGTATTTTTTCCCGCTACCGCAAGGGCAGGGGTCATTTCTGCCAACTTTTGCAGGAGCAGTTAATGAAGCAGGATGCGCTATTGGTAAATCGTCGCGCTTAAGCTTTCTGCGCAACAGATTGTAGGTATTAATGAAGTTCTGATTGAAATGAGGATGGTTACCTATTGTTTTCCATAAAGGACGATTTTCCAGGATAGGAATAAGCATCTCGAATGCTTCTGCCTCATTGCCTTGAGCGATTAGGAGCTTGGCCACTTCAAGGCGAACATTAGCCATATATGGATCGATTTGCAACAATCTTTCAAAAGCATCTTTTGCTGCTTTTGGTCGGTTCAAATTTAATAGAAGAGTGCCAAGTATGTACCAGTGATTCACATCACCCGGGTTACGGTTGATATACTCGCGGGCAATTTTCAATCCCTCTGCCATTGACATAACCTGTCCATCCAGTGTGCAATCGTGAAAAGAAATCAGTGATTCCTTTTGCCAATCGGGATGCTTGTCTGCCGCTGCAATCATCATTTGCGCTGTTATGCTCATGTTGGCTTCTGGTGTGAGTTCAAATTCCACATCCTTGCCACATGACAGACAAGGTATTTCATCTGCGATGAGAGTAGTTGAGGTTTTGGATTCTTCAGCAGCAGTAGGAGAAACTACAATCCCTTTAACGTGATATAAATTGATTTCATGACATTCAGGGCAACGGAGTTTTAGCGATAAGAAATCACGAAAAAAATCACCACGCTCGAATGATTCCCTTCTGAGTTTACTTGTTTGGTAATCGTCCAGAACACGTTTTTCTACTTTTTCCAATAAAGGATCATGCCGTTCCAGCAAACGGCTGAGCACATAAAAAGCATGATCGATCCATGGCTGTTTCCGTTTTAGATGAGGCTTGAGCAAATCAAGCATCCTGCTATCCGGTGCTGATAAGGCTAATTGACACCAACGTTCGCTGTCATCAGCAAATAGGTCTGAGAAATACCGCACTGCAAAATCAGCAGCATGTTTACCTCCAATATCGCTTATAGTAGATAAGCCATAGATTCTTTGAGAAAAATCAAGCGTATCCCATCGTTCAATTAACGCTTCTTGGGCCTTGGTACCAATTGCTTTCAGGGACTCTTCAGCAGTTTCGTGCAAGAAATCTCCTGATTCTTCAGAAAGTGAATCTATTAAACAAGGCACAAATTCTTCAAATTGCAGTTCACCCATTGCTTTTGCCAAATGCACACCGCCATAGGTCATCGCTGTTTTGGCAAGCAGATCAACCATAGCGTGGATTGTTTCCTGACGTGGAAAGGTTTTAAGCCGTGCAATAAGCCGGTCGAATTGAGGAAGCCAATTCAAATTAATGGCTAATAATGCTAGTGTGTGATTCAAATCCTTATCTGTGGAATTAAAATCATCAAGTTCATAAGCATGTAGGCAAGCTGCTAGCGTTGCGTCATATAGCATATCCTTGTTTAAATTCCGTACTAGAACATTCTTTGGCTGTATGAGGGTAAGAAAGGTTTTGCATCCCGGTTGATGTGCCTGCTCCAGAATCTTTATGAGATCAGTGCTAGAGCCGTATTTATCAAGACATTGATCGAGAAAATCCAAGGGTGCTTCTGCTCTGAATAAGTCCCTCGTTTCTTCAATGCGCTGGGTGGATATTCCCTCACGTCTGTCTAAAACCAACTCAAAATAGGCCGAATGGCCAAATAAACCGGAAAATAATTGTTCCAATAAATTTTCTTTTTGATCATTATTTTGTTTATTTTGCAAAGAAGTACCAAGGATAGATTGCAATGATTCTGGTGATAAAACATCCGCAAAACTCAAAACTGAAGAAAGCATCATCGTTTTGAACAGAGCATCGTCAGATGAAGCCAGAATCAACGTACACAGTTTCTCAGCCAAAGGTGCGTACTGTTTTTTAGCGCCAAGGTGTGCTGCATGTTCCATTGCGGTGATGCGGTATAGATCAAGCGGTTCACCGTTTTCAACATTTTCCAGATATTTTTCAAATAGCGTTATCAGTGCATTAGGATGAAATTTAGCCAGATGAGGTGTAGCTTCCAAAGCAAGTTTTCCAGGCCATTGCAACCACCGATCAAGGATCATGTTACTTAGGCTTGCAAGACGCTCTGTAGGTAAATTTCTAAATAGCTGAGGCAAAATATCGATGTCATTATTCTCAATCTGACGCAGCAGGAATAAGTCATGAAACCACTCAGATGCCAACGCTGCGTGCTCGGACGATGCCTTGATTGGTATACTCTCAAGGATATCGATAGCCCATTCAATCATGACGGGGTTATCCAATTTTTCTGAAACGCAGATGTGTTTTAGCATAATTCTTTACATGAGTTGATTAATCGGGATGCTGTGGGGTTATTGGAAGAAAGGATATTACAATACAAATATTGCATGTAAGCCTTGCTTTATCAAGAAAAGTGACAATGGCAAACCAATTACAGACATTATCACTGTAAACTCAGATTAGCTTAATTGGCAATGTTGAAGAGCAGAGCAGAGCAGAGTTTTTAAATTTGAGGTATGAGGTATGCTGAGTTTTATGGAGTCCAAAGTTTCATAAAATATAGACATGGAATGGAGGATATAGATGGAACAATTACCCCGAACACGATATAGCCAGGAGTTCCGCGAGCAATCAGTCAAGTTTTTTAAAGAAAGTGGATTAACGCTGGTTGAAGCAGCGAAACGACTATCTTTACCTAAGGGGACGTTAAAGAACCGGGTTTATGCTGACAGACAAGGCGCATTCCCAGCAGTAGGTAAACAGCAGAAGTCACTGACTGAGCTTGAATTAGAGCTATCCAGGATCAAACGTGATGCGAAGGCGAACCCCAGACAGTATAAATAATACGGCAAGGAGAAACCGACAAATTTATTGATAACACTTTCCAGTGCTTTGTAAGCTCTTCAGGTTTCGCTGAGGTTGGCAGCATGGGACTTTGACATGAAGTAAATTACCAAGAATATCTACCACGATATGCTGCGTTTGCTGAGAGGATCAAGCTTATTTTTATCAAATTCCATTGCTCATCACTTATATCTGTTTTATATCGCGTCTCTTAGCATGTTATCAAAGTCATTGATTGTAATGTATATTGTTTGACAAGGAGTCTTCTCAAACACAGAATTATTTCCATTAGGAAAATTTTCTAATAGAAGATCTGAGCTAGATCAGCCAACGCATCATAATGGCATTGATTCGCTGGGTGCATTCATAGTGGAGAAGGAGATAATCTATCTGGCAGAAATATAAACCGCACTGCCTTGAGTCCTCAAAATCTGTAGCCTGTACAGAACGAACAGGCGCCCTCAGAGTCAATTGGGTAGAGAGTCAATTAGGAGAACGCCATGCCGCTGCAGATCAATCCGTTAAGAAGACCTTTTAATGTGCAATGGCTGGGGCTCGGCCTGATCCTGGGCGCTTTGGGTATGGCAATAGTACTCAATCTGTATTTTGGGCATGCTCACGCTGCGGCCCGTGAGCATGACAGATTGTCGACTCAGGCGCGGGTGATTGCTGAGAACACGGAGTACCAACTGACGAGTGCGAACCTCGCGCTGGAAAACGTTCGCAGCAACCTGGCTTACTGGAAAGATGAGACGGGGCTGCAAGCGGGGATACGCCACCTCAAGGCAGCGAGCATCATACCGGGCATACACTCCATGAGCGTCGTGGATAAAGAAGGCACCATCACGGCCTCGACACGTCCTGAATTGATCGGAATGAATCTCGGTTCCCGCGATTATTTCCAGG
This sequence comes from Nitrosomonas sp. Nm33, assembly GCF_900107265.1. Taxonomy (GTDB): domain Bacteria; phylum Pseudomonadota; class Gammaproteobacteria; order Burkholderiales; family Nitrosomonadaceae; genus Nitrosomonas. The sequence continues at coordinate 38,395 of NZ_FNPJ01000023.1, forward strand.
AAGTCAAACGGCATCCCAACGGGGACATCCTCTACGTCTCACCGCCATCCGAAACCGTACTTGGTACATACGTGATTAACATTATCCGCATGATACCAGGAGAGCAGGGTGAATTTGACGGCATCGTCTCTGTGACGCTTGATCCGGAATATCTCAAGACCCTCATGATGTCCGTGCAATATGCGCCGGACATGTGGGTTTCCCTTGTGCACAGCGATGGCCTGGTGTTCCTCATGATGCCTGAAAGAGAGAACATGGAGGGAATGAATCTGAAACATCCTGATTCGTTCTTCACGCGGCATCAGAGCAGCGGCAAAAAGGAGAAAGTATTCATGGGTACCGCGTATGCTACCCAGGAGCAAGGGATGATCGCTCTGCGCACCATTTACCCAACAGCCATCAAGATGGACAAGCCCCTGGTGGTGGCAGTCAACCGCGATCTCGATCCAATCTTCCTGTCCTGGCGACGGAATGCAGCAGTGCAGGGAATACTTTTCGGGGTGATTGTATTGGCTTCTACCATGGGACTATTTCTCCACCAACACCGACAGCGTAAGCTTGAGAAAGAAGCAGCGCAAGCGCGTGCACTGGTTAACCAGTTCAGTTTTGCACTGGATCATATCCCCACGTATATCTTCATGAAGGATCAACAGCGACGTTATGTCTACGCCAACCGGTCGACCCTGGAGTTGTTCCAATGTTCGGCAGAGGAGCTTTCTGGCAGCTTGGATTCACGTTTTTTTCCGCCCGAAACGGTGGCCCAGCTGGATGACATAGATACGCGTGTGCTCATCCATGGCGAAGATACTGCGGAGAAAGTCATCCACAAGAGTGAGGACGGCATCGTTCGCATCTACTGGGAAATCAAGACTCCGATTTACGAAGATGACAAGAAGACCAGGATCAGTGGACTGTGCGGTATTGCTACGGATATTACAGAGTTCGAGCTGTTGAAAGAAAAGCTTGAGCAGCAGGCACGTCAAGACTATTTGACTGGACTCTTCAACCGCCGTTTCTTCATGGAGCAGGGTCATGCCGAGCTTGTTCGCGCACAGCGATATGGCCACGCTCTTTCCGTGCTTATGCTCGATGTCGATCACTTCAAAAAGATTAACGACAAGCATGGACACCAGACGGGTGACGCTGTTCTCAAACGGCTCGCTGATGTCATGCGCAAAATACTGCGCACGGTCGATATAGCATAACCAGATAATTTTGATTATAATGCAAGGATGGCATATTCATTGGATTTTCGCCGTAAAGTGTTATCTGTTCGAGAGAAAGAAGGACTTACGATAGCCGAGGTGGCAGCGCGGTTTGATGTGGGTATAGCAAGCGTTGTTCGCTGGATCAAGCATGTTGATCGCAAACCTCAAGGGTTTCGCAAACGCAAGATTGATCTTGATGTATTGCGGCAGGATATTCTCGATTATCCCGATGCCTATCAGTACGAGCGAGCAAAACGTTTGGGCGTGGCGCAGAA
>NZ_FNPJ01000167.1 GCF_900107265.1 Nitrosomonas sp. Nm33
GCAGGAATTTTGTGAAGATATTCCTTTGATAGGCCGTACCGTTGTTGCGCTGGATTATATCAATGAAGAACTGCGGCCAATGACGACTGAAGTGAAAATAATACGAGATACAGGATCAGAAGAGAATCTTGATGCGATAACTATATTTCATTTGCCGCCACAAGTATATTCGAATGGATCGGTGACCTTTGAGCATGGCTTTCCGGAAGCAGGCAAGTTTGTCGGTTTGGTTACGATAAGAGGAGAGAAAGAAGAATATGTATCCCGCTTTCCGTTTTCAGTGGGAGCTGGTGGAAAATCGAATCTGCCTTATATCATAGGCGTCATCGTGCTGGCAGCTGTTGGTGCCATCTTCTTCATGCGTAGTAAGAAAAATAAAACAGTAGCTGCTTAGCTAAAATTTAGAACGGTATAGTGTTTGTTCAGCTAGTGCTAACCATTTTCTGAACTGACTCTCGCTAATAATATTAGCGATTATTGCGCTTTAGATAATACCTCTAAATACCAATACCTATTAGGCATGCCATTATAAGATTAATAGTAATGGCATGCAGGTATTCCTTGATTAACGCTCTATTTTCACTAGGGTCTGTTGACGTTTTGAGATAAGTATCTCATAAATAGAAGCAAACTCGTAATATTGAGAGGTTCTCACACTACCAATAAAACGAGTTTGCGATGCCCCGATTGATGCTCAGCGATGAGTTCTGGTCGAAGCTGGAGAAAATTCTGCTTCAAGAAGCGATTTATAACAAGCGCAATTTGCGCATGACAGTAGAAGGTATGCTATACCGAATGCGGGTTGGTTGTCCGTGGCGAGACTTACCTGAGGTGTTTGGATGCTGGAATTCCATCTACAAGAGATTCAATGCCTGGTCATTAAGTAACAAGTGGAACAGAATTTTCAAGGCACTGATTATTGATCCAGATTGGGAGTGGGAATTTATTGATGGCAGCTACGTTAAAGCGCATCAGCATAGTGCGGGGGCGGTAGGTCAAGAGCCGCAGGCCATCGGGAAAAGCCGTGCGGGTAACACTACAAAGATTCATTTGGCGGTTGATGGTTGTGGTTTACCAGTTGA
>NZ_FNPJ01000022.1 GCF_900107265.1 Nitrosomonas sp. Nm33
TCGAATATTGAGTGCGCTTCTTACTCATCGTCATTAAGCTCCTTTTTAATTTTGTCAGAGCTTAACAATCTGTACAGTTTTTGGGGACCACTTCAGGTAATGGGAATGGCTACATCATTTTCTTCAAAGTTTTTAATGGAGTTGTGATCGAAAAGTAAAACAGAAGTATCCAATACATAAATTTTTTTAGCGCGTTTCGCCATGATTTTTGATGTGATTTATTATCACTAGAAGAGGTGCATAAGAAAATATACACCCTTTTTTATCAAAAAAACCACATAAAAATTTGTGCCCAAATATTCCCGGCCACTTTTATTTTTTGATTCAATGGGTCCCTGACCTGATCATAGAAGTGCTTGGCATTCCAATCTGAATGGCAACTGCGATATTGCTCGGTCAATCGTATAACTCCATCTACTGGTGCCCGCTGGTGTGATATCCGCATAGGTCGCTTATCCATCAGCGTTTTCAATCAACCTTTCTCATAACGGTTTACCTAACGACGAAATATTCGATCACTTACCCAAACAGCAGCGTTGCTTCCGCTTGCATGAAGTAGCGTCTTTCCCAATCTCCATATGTTTTTTCAAATCATATTTCCGTTTCTCCTGTATCATTCCACCCGTTTCATCTGAATCCCCTTCGGTTTCAGATGAAAATTATCAGATCATTTGTTACAAGCCTGGGCAAGTTTATTGGTTGATTAAGGGTTTTTTTATATGTGTAATTAAATTGTCACATGAAGTAGATATCTTAGTGTTTCAGGCTTAATCCTGAAGATATGATTTTGATAGAACTTTTTATGTGAGGAAATAATGAATACAAAAGCAAGAGCAATAACGACGCTGGCGCGCTGTTATTTAAGATTGGTTGCGCAAATAGTGATTCTGGTGGTTTCAGGCTTGATTCTAAGAGTATGATTTTAATAAAGCTTTTCATGTGAAAAATAATAAATACAGAAGCAAGAAATGAAGAACCTCCCCCAGGGGGCGAGGTATAGGAAGGGTAGGGCTCATATATTTTGAGCTATCAATAGTTGATTTAATTCATATTCATTTGACCTGACTTCACTGCGTCACAGAGCTGGCTTTCCTCTAATTGCAGAGATGTTCATTCCGTTGGTTAATGCCGATATAGCCTGGGCCAGGGTTCCCCACATCGGTCCAACCATGCCACAGCGCAACATACCTGTTATCACCTTTTCCGATTAATCAGTGACTGTCTGATTGTCGTGACATGCAATGTTCCAGATAAAATCCATTAGTACCCGTGCAATAGCCATGGTCGTCTATTGAGTGTTGTATCGGCAATACGCTTGCTTGTCACCTTTATCGCATCAATATATTCCTGCAAAACTAATTGAATAGATGGATAAGCCCGGTTGCTGCTAGGTTGCGGTAAACCACAGCAGCGTTGCTTCTACCTGCGTGAGGTAATATCTTTCCTAACCTTCTTATGCTTCTTCAAATCGTATCATTTCTGTCGCTACTCCGTTCGTCTTATCTAAAACCTGCCGTCGGATTCAGATAAAACCAATCAGATCAATTGCTATAAATCCGAGCAGTTTATTTGTTTTCTATATAAGTGTTAGCACGTATATTCTTTTGTTATTTATTGTTTATTATAGATATTGATTTCAATATTAGACCCTTATTTCATCTTATTTTCTTACATTAAAACTTGGAGATCGATCGAATGAGAAAGGGAATAGCGGAATCTCCAATCAAGACTACGCTGCTAATTAAAAAGGCGACAATTAAGTAATTCATGCTTCTTTTTGTAGCTTCTGGTTTGAGAAGCTAATTGACTTAAAAAATGGTCGCTTTCATAGATAAGGAGAACTATTATGACAAGTACCAAACGTCCATCTCAGCCAAGTGAAATAAGTGCCGAGAAACCACCTTCTACTCCCCTTGGTGAGACAACAGCCACACAACCGCCTCCTGGAGAGACCACTATTATAAAACCATCTTCAGTTCTGCCCAGTAATGTCACTGATCTACTTGTTACTCTTGGAGATTGGCTCGGTAATGTAGGCATACATATAGGAGAAATTCCACAAATGAAAGCTGATTTAATCGAAAATCCTTCTGCTTATACTCTGCATGCAGATATTCCTGGTGTAAATAAAAGCGACATAAAAGTTCAATTGGAAAGTAGCTGTGTTGTCATTAGTGTTGAAAAAAAGAAAGAGGCAGAGCAAAAAGAAGGTGAAAGAATAATTTCTTGCGAACGCACTTGTGAACCAGTTTCCCGCACATTTAGACTGGATGAGGAAATAGATTTGAATAAGGCTCAAGCCCAATATGAAAATGGTGTGCTGAAATTGACATTGCCAAAAAAATATGTGAAAACAATCAAGGAGCTCCAAATCGCATAATTAAGGAAATTCTCCTGCCTGTAAACAGGGAATAATTTTTTTCTGCAAAGGAAGATAATTACGCCTAAGTTTGTAGGTGATGGTATACAGAGTAAAACGACAAGCTACTTTAACCTTATCCTGACTGAATTTATTTATTGAGGTCAGAAGCTAGGGTACACGCTTTAGTGAAGTTATGTGATCGAGATTACAAAAACGTTCATTCAGATGGCTTCATAGCTGGGAAAGCGAATCCTGTTTGGGATGCTATATGCACTTCGAGTGTCATAATCATGTAACAATAGCGCAGTATAACTTAGTCATGGTGAGGGAAATGTAATCATCCATTCTGAAACTGATCAGCGTGTTTTCTCGAGGAGAAAGAAGTGTCTGGAAAATCATTTATTCTGGCAGTTGTTCTAATGGTTTCTGCCGGTTCAGGCTTAACCCAAGCCGCACGCGATTATATTAGTATTGTTGGCTCCTCGACGGTTTATCCCTTTGCTACTGTAGTGGCTGAAACTTTCGGTAAAACATCTGGTTTTAAAACACCGAAAATTGAATCTACAGGTACAGGCGGTGGTTTTAAGCTCTTTTGTGGCGGGATAGGTGTGGAACATCCTGATATTACCAATGCTTCTCGTGCGATTAAAAAATCAGAGGTCGACTTGTGTGCAGCAAACGGTATCGCTGAGGCTATTGAGGTAAAAATTGGCTATGACGGTATTGCCATTGCCAGTTCCAAGAAAACTGAGCCATTGCAACTTTCACGGAAAGATCTGTTTTTAGCGCTAGCCAAGAATGTACCCGATCCCAAGGGCAGCGAAAAGCTGGTTCCCAATCCCTACAAGACCTGGAAGGATGTGAATTCAAAATTACCCAATGTTGCTATTGAAGTGCTGGGTCCGCCTCCCACCTCGGGTACTCGCGATGCATTTGTCGAGCTTGCCATGGAAGGGGGGTGTAAAAAGTTTGACTGGATTGCAGCGATAGAAAAAAAGGATGAAAAGCAATATAAGGCAATTTGTCAAACAATCCGTGAAGACGGCGCTTATGTCGAGGCAGGTGAAAACGATAACCTGATTTTGCAGAAGCTACAGGCAAATCCAAAAGCGCTGGGCATTTTCGGTTTTAACTTCCTGGATCAAAATATTGACAAGGTACAAGGTTCAGTCATTGACGGCGTTGCACCAACGTTTGACACGATCGCAGATCACAGTTATCCGATTTCCCGTCCGCTATTTTTTTATGTGAAGAAAGCGCATGTTGGCATGATTCCAGGAATCAAGGAATATTTAAACGAGTTTACCAGTGAAAAAGCTTGGGGTGATAATGGCTATTTATCAGACAGAGGCCTGATTCCTTTGCCAACCGCCGAGCGTGCTAAGGTTGCTCAGACTGTTAAGCAGCTAATTGCAAATTAATCTGTAATTAACCGATTGTAATAGGGTGAGGCAGTTGTACTCTGCGCCACCCTTGCAGACTTGATAGCATATATGCATACGCTTACTCTTGTTTTTATCTTGCTTTTATTAATGGTGGCCTGTTTCTATTTTGGGCGCCGGCGTGCTTTGGTAGTTTCGAATGGTGATATTCGGAAGCTCAACTCATTGCCTGTTTACTATGGCTACTACACAGCACTCTGGTGTGGTATTCCTGCGTTTATCATTTTTGCTTTTTGGCAGTTTTCTGAATCAGCGATTATCACAAATCTTGTTATTGCAGGTCTTCCTGAAGATGTCACCTCACTTTCAAAACAACAATTAAATCTTGTAATCAACGAAATTCGCAACATAGTAAACGGGAACATTGTAGCTGGCACGGCTCGCCCGGAAATCGCCGCAGCAGCTGACCGCTATCGAGAATTGCAGACTATCAGTAATATTGCATTATTCGTTGTGATGATGGCATTCGGTCTGACTGGCGCTGCCTATGCATTATCTCGTGTTGATCAGCAACATAGAGCACGCAATAAGGTTGAAAATACGATTCTGGTTTTTCTGATAGCTTGTTCTACCATCGCGATATTTACAACGTTGGGTATCGTATTGTCAGTTTTATTCGAGGCAATACGCTTTTTCCAGTCGGTGCCCATTACCGACTTTCTATTTGGATTGCAATGGAGTCCTCAAACTGCCATTCGACCCGGCCAGGTTGGTGCATCGGGCGCATTTGGTGCTGTCCCCTTGTTTGTTGGCACCATGCTGGTATCTGTCATTGCCATGGTGGTCGCTGTGCCCATTGGTCTGATGTCCGCCATCTATTTATCTGAGTATGCGTCGTCGCGTTTGCGTGCCTTGAGCAAACCGATGCTTGAAATTCTTGCTGGTATTCCAACAGTCGTATATGGATTCTTTGCAGCGTTAACGGTTGCTCCCTTTTTTCGAGGTTGGGGTGAGTCGCTGGGACTGGATATTTCATCTGAAAGCGCCTTGGCTGCAGGTGTGGTGATGGGAATCATGATTATTCCGTTTGTATCGTCACTTTCTGATGATGTGATCTATGCGGTGCCCCAATCATTGCGAGATGGCGCTTACAGTCTAGGGGCAACGCAATCTGAAACCATCAGAAAAATTGTTATACCAGCAGCGCTTCCTGGAATTGTAGCCGGTATCCTGCTGGCGGTGTCACGTGCCATTGGTGAGACCATGATTGTGGTAATGGCAGCGGGCCTCGCAGCAAACTTGACCATCAATCCATTAGAATCCGTTACGACTGTAACCGTCCAAATTGTCACTTTGCTGGTTGGCGACCAGGAGTTCGATAGTCCGAAAACACTGGCTGCATTTGCATTGGGACTGATGCTTTTTGTGGTAACGCTGATACTCAATGTGATTGCATTGTATGTGGTGAAAAAATATCGTGAACAATATGAATAAATTAGCCTCTTCTAGACCGAAAACGATTGATCTGATCAATGCAAGCCTGCCTAAACGACACTTATCTGAAAAGTTGTTTCGGAGTATTGGTCTGATATCCATCATGATGGGTCTGATGTTTCTTTTTATGCTGTTCTACGGCATTGTGTCAAAAGGTTACACTGCTTTTCAGCAAACATTCATTCAACTGGAAATGAATTTTGATGAACAGTTGCTCGATCCGGAAGGGACACGACACCGTGATGCGCTTTCTACTGTCGACTATAGTGGTCTAGTCAAAGCAAGCTTGGGCAAGATGTTCCCTGATGTAACTGATCGTAATGAAAAGCGCCTGTTATATAGTCTTGTCAGCACGGGTGCGACTTATCAGTTGAGGAAGATGGTTATGGATAAACCCGCTCTGATTGGGCAAGCCCAACAGGTATGGGTGCCGGCGGATGATGAGGTAGATATGTTAATTAAGGGACATGTGATGCGTGATGTGCCCGAGACAGAACGTCGTCTGCGGGATGTGCAGATTTCGTGGCTTGATCAGTTGGAAGCCAAAGAAAAGCTGGTGCTTAAGTTTAATACGGCATTTTTTACCAACGGTGATTCACGTGAACCGGAGCTGGCTGGAATATGGGGTGCATTGATGGGATCGATTTACACTCTGATCGTGACCTTGATATTATCGTTTCCAATGGGCGTTGCCACAGCAATTTATCTGGAAGAATTTGCTCCCAAAAATAAATGGACAGATTTAATCGAGGTTAATATCAACAATCTTGCTGCTGTGCCATCCATCATTTTTGGGCTACTGGGTCTGGCTGTGTTCATTAACTTCATGAGTTTTCCTCGTTCAGCACCACTGGTTGGAGGATTAGTGCTTGCCTTTATGACCTTGCCTACGATTATCATTGCCAGCCGTGGAGCCTTAAAGTCTGTTCCACCTTCCATACGTGAAGCGGCTCTTGGCGTGGGCGCATCAGCAATGCAGACAGTCTATTTTCATGTGTTGCCGCTTGCTATTCCAGGAATTCTTACGGGAACGATTATTGGCATGGCTCGCGCGTTGGGTGAGACAGCACCCTTGCTAATGATTGGCATGGTCGCTTTTATCGTTAATATACCATCAAACATATTTGATCCAGCGACGGTACTCCCAGTACAAATCTTCTTATGGGCAGACAGTCCAGAACGTGCATTCGTTGAACGTACCTCAGCAGCAATTATGGTGCTACTGGGGTTTCTTTTTATCATGAATGCGCTGGCGATCATCCTTCGCAAGAAATTCGAGCGGCGCTGGTAAAGTTATTCAGGAAAGGGGGTTTGATGGCCGATATCGTTGAAATAGAACAGCAAGACAATCAGATTGAACGTCGAAAAAAAGAGCGAAGAAAGCAAACCAGAATACACCTACAAACAGCCATAGTCACCCGGGATAACAGGCAAACTATAGGAGAGATTACCGTCGCTGATCCTCGCATACGCTGCACTGATATCGATGTTTTTTATGGCGACAAGCATGCCGTCAGGAATGTTACGCTCGACATCGGTCGCCAAGAGATTATTGCCATGATTGGTCCATCCGGTTGCGGAAAATCCACTTTTCTGCGTTGTTTCAATCGAATGAATGACACCATAGAAAACTGTCATGTGACCGGAAAAATCATGATGGATGGCCAAGATATCAATGACAAGTCAATTGATGTAGTGCCCTTGCGTGCCAAGGTTGGAATGGTTTTCCAGAAACCCAATCCTTTTCCAAAATCCGTATACGAAAACGTTGCATTTGGACCACGCATTCATGGTCTAGCCAAAGACAAAGTCGAGCTGGATGAAATCGTGGTGACAAGTTTGAAAAGAGCAGGGCTTTGGGAAGAAGTCAAAGACCGTCTTGATCAGCCAGGAACGAGCTTGTCCGGTGGGCAACAGCAGCGTTTGTGTATCGCGCGTGCGATTGCAGTCAATCCAGAAGTCATTCTCATGGATGAGCCTTGTTCTGCGCTTGATCCTATCGCGACTACCAAAATTGAAGAGTTGATGGATAAACTGTGTGCCGATTATTCAATCGTTATTGTAACGCACAACATGCAACAGGCTGCGCGTGTGTCGCATCGTACCGCGTATTTTCACCTCGGCGATCTAATCGAGGTCGGTACAACCGAACAGATTTTCACCAAGCCTGGGCATCAGTTGACTGAAGATTATATTACAGGCCGTTTTGGTTAAATGCTTAAAGCGAATCAAGGAGAATGAACATGTCTACCCGACTCGAAGGTCATACCTTTCGACGTTTTGATGGCGAGTTGTATCGCCTTCATACTGAGGTACTACAAATGGCTGGACTTGTTTATGATCAAGTCCAAATGGCGCTTGAATCTTTACAGCAGCAAAATCTGGATATTGTACGGATAGTAAATGAAAGAGAATCGCAGGTAGACGCTTTGGAAAAAAATATAGACAGTGCAATCACTGAAATACTGGCAAAACGCAGCCCGGTAGCTCGTGATTTGCGGGCCGTCATGGCTTTCTCAAAAGCAGTCACTGACCTTGAACGCTTAGGTGATGAAGCTACTAAAATAGCTTATATTGCTACAACCCTGTATAACAATGAGCACACTAACCCAAGTAATTATTTGCTCCGAGACGTCAGTGTAATGGGCAAACTTGCATGTGCCTTGCTAAAAGAAGCGATTGAAATTCTGGATGTTCTTGATCTGGAGAGAGCTGAAAAGCTGTTAAACAGCCATGATGATCTTGACGAAGAATTCCAGGCAGGTTTACGAAGGCTTACCACATACGTGCTAGAAGATGCGCGAAACGTTGGGCACATCATCAATATTGTGCTGGTCATGAAATCACTGATGCGTGTTGGTGAGCACGCTCGCAATTTGGCGGAGTATGCAGTGTATATGGTTAGCGGTGAGGATATTCGACATACCGAGATTGAACAAGCTTGAGCCAATACTTCATAGTTTAGTCTAGAGCTTTCCTTGCGATACGTCTGCTCATATCCAGCGCCATAACGCTGCTCCTGGTTTTTGCTAAAATCAAGCGATGAATATTAAACCTAAAAACGGTTTTTAGGTTTAAAGTTTAAACAAAATTTCTTTTACACCAACTACAGGTAAGAAATGACTGAAATCTTGCAACTTACGCCTGAGGATGCGGAGGCACTACGTGTTGCCCATCAGCGTCTGGAGCATCCCAGCATGGCGGCGCGCCTGACCAATTTTGTCGGTTTACCGATTGAGCGCAGCCTCAAGCTGTTGCCCAAGACTTGGCACGAGAACCTGCGTCAGGGCATGAACCATACCCTGCTGACTGCACTGGAAAGCGTTATCAGTCCCTTTGATAGCCAACCTGGCATACCTGCTCAAGAACGGTACCATAAGCTGTTGGCGGCCACTTCAGGGGCTCTTGGGGGATTCTTTGGTCTACCCGCTGTTATTGCCGAGTTGCCTATGTCCACAATCATTACTTTACGGGCTATTGCTGACATTGCGCGCAGCGAGGGTGAAGATCTGAGTGATTTGCACACCCGCCTTGCTTGCCTGGAAGTCCTGGCACTAGGCGGTCGCACTGAGGAGGATGATGCTGCAGAGGCCGGCTACTACGGCGTTCGCATAGTCTTGGCCCTGCACTTATCCAGGGTTCCGGAGAAGGTCTTGGAAAAAGGCATCCTTCAGCCATCCCACCCAGCCATGGTGGTATTGATCGCTGCTATTGCTGCCCGGTTCGGGGTCGTGGTTACTGAGAAGGCTGCAGTTCAGATGGTTCCCATACTGGGTGCCTTGAGTGGGGCGCTGGTGAATGTCATCTTCATCCAGCACTTTCAGGACATCGCTCGCGCTCACTTCTTGGTGCGCCGACTGGAGCGCAAATACGGTCCTGAGCTGATACGTCGGGAATACGAGAATTATAGCCGTGCAGAGCGGAGTCCAGTTAGCAGATCTATAAACGTGAACTGAGAAAAGTGATATGTGGGTTATGCAGCAGAAACGCAACGCCCGGCTAGCAGGCTGCTGAAAAACTATCTACGTTGCCGCTGCGGTGTTACAAACAGGCTCAAAATGCTCATTTATCAGATATAAACTCCGCTTTTTCGCCTGTTTTTGCCTATCATCGACTGCTTCGAATACGTTTTTCAACAGCCTGCTAGCTTAAAAAAGCTATTCCTTTTGTGGCTGCACAATACGCTTTAGTTACTGTCCAATTACTAAAATAATCTGTGCAGCAAAATTTATATGATGGCTAGCGATACAGAATCCAAATCAGCGCTGCAAGTTTCACCAAGTTCGGGTAAGAAATCCATTAAAATCCGGATAAAATCTGTGCACACCTGCGTACCGGGCAGAGCGCGCTATCACATAAATATCTTGTACCGTACATCTGCTTTGGGCCAGAAGCTGGAGCAGCAAATGGGAGCGATCTCAGGCATTATGGCAGTTAGAGTGAATAGCCTGACGGGGTCAGTAGTGATAGTTTATGGCAAAGATATCGCGCTGGATAAACTACCTTATTTGTTGCTTGAAGCCTGCAAGCGAGCGATTAAAAATCTTCGCTTCACCGGATCGTTAACCAAAACCGATGCAGCATTAGTTGATTTTGCTACCTATTTCGATTCGCTGTGGAAACGAACGCAAAAATCAGATATAAACTCCGCTTTTTCGCCTGTTTTTGCCTATCATCGACTGCTTCGAATACGTTTTTCAACAGCCTGCTAGCCTAAAAAAGCTATTCCTTTTGTGGCTGCACAATACGCTTTAGTTACTGTCCAATTACTAAAATAATCTGTGCAGCAAAATTTATATGATGGCTAGCGATACAGAATCCAAATCAGCGCTGCAAGTTTCACCAAGTTCGGGTAAGAAATCCATTAAAATCCGGATAAAACCTGTGCACACCTGCGTACCGGGCAGAGCGCGCTATCACATAAATATCTTGTACCGTACATCTGCTTTGGGCCAGGAGCTGGGGCAGCAAATGGGAGCGATCTCAGGTATTAGGGCAGTTAGAGTGAATAGTTTGACTGGGTCAGTAGTGATAGTTTATGGCAAAGATATCGCGCTGGATAAACTACCTTATTTGTTGCTTGAAGCCTGCAAGCGAGCGATTAAAAATCTTCGCTTCACCGGATCGTTAACCAAAACCGATGCAGCATTAGTTGATTTTGCTACCTATTTCGATTCGCTGTGGAAACGAACGCAAAACTTATTTACTTCACCACAGGATACCCCCGTAAGTCCAAGGGCACCTCAAGATAATACCGATTGGCATATCCTTGATACAAACCAGATCTTAGAAAAATTCCATGTGGATGCGCAGCAAGGTTTGGATAAAAATTCGGTCCAACGAATGCTGCAACTGTACGGCTTGAATCAATTGCCGGAAATCGCCAGACGTTCACCTATTAGCATGTTTCTTGAGCAGTTGCTTACGCTACCGGTAGGTTTGCTCGCAGCATCCACGCTAGTCTCATTAGCAACAGGCGGGATATTGGATGCAGGCATTATTATGGGTGTAGTGCTTGTTAATGCAAGTATCGGTTTTTATACAGAAATGCAGGCGGAAAAAATTATCAGTTCACTGACAAAAATTACTCCGCGGAATGCGCAGGTCATTCGTGACGGTGAGCTCCAGCCCATACCACATGCGAGTGTAACTGTCGGCGATATTGTGGTGCTGCAGCCCGGTGATTTTGTCGCTGCAGATGCGCGTGTAATTAAAACCAGTCAGCTTACCGTGGACGAATCAGCCTTAACTGGTGAGAGCATGCCCGTTTCAAAAATTGCGCTTCCCCTTGCGAGACAAGATACGCCGCTCGCAGACCGGCGCAACATGGTGTACATGGGCACCATGATAACCGGCGGCAATGGCGTAGGTATTGTCATCGCGACCGGTGTCAATACACAAATTGGACAAATACAAAGTCTCGTTGGTGAGGCGCGCCCGCCTGAAACACCGATGCAACAGGAATTAGATCATATTGGTACCCAATTAGCGCTCGCGAGTGGTGCAATCTGTTTGGGTATGTTTGCGCTAGGAATGTTGCGCGGTTATGGCTTATTGCAAATGTTGAAGAGTTCTATATCACTGGCCGTAGCAGCAGTGCCGGAAGGATTGCCGGCTGTGGCCACTACCACGCTTGCACTCGGCATTCGCAAGATGCGCAAATATAATGTAGCGGTACGCCATCTTGACGCAGTAGAAACGCTAGGTTCGGTACAAGTTTTTTGCCTGGATAAAACCGGTACATTAACCTTAAACCGAATGACTGCCGTTACGGCCCATGTGGGTAGCAAGCGCTATCTCGTGTCTGGTGAACAATTACTCATAGGCGATAAACCTGTATCAGGATTTTCCGATGACAGTTATCGGCGTTTTCTGGAAATTATCAGCCTTTGTAATGAATCGATGCTGCCAAATAGCAGGCAGCAAACCCGCTTGAACGGTACACCCACAGAAAATGCCCTGTTGGAGTTAGCCAGATTCAGCGGCTTGGATATTACATCATTGCGGCAGTTATACCCCTACTACAAAATCAAGTACCGTGCGGAGAATCAACCGTATATGTGTACTTTTCACCGCTTGCCGCATGAGCGCTACCTCATTGCCGTGAAAGGGAGTCCGCAAGAAGTATTAGCCTTATGTGATTTTTACCAAGACCAAGGTGGCATACATCCCATAGACGATGCTTTTCGTACCTCGGTAATTAATATTAATAATCAGATGGCGGGCGATGCATTGCGCGTGCTGGGTGTGGCTTACGCGGAGAAACCCATGCAAGAGGAAGAGGTCCCTGCCCATTTGACCTGGCTTGGGTTGGTAGGTATGACCGATCCCTTACGTACCGGCATGCCCGACTTGATGCGTTTATTCCATCGAGCTGGAATTCATACCGTCATGATTACAGGAGACCAGGCCAGTACTGCTTATGCAATTGGCAAACAACTGAATTTGAGCAACGGTAAACCGCTACAGATTCTGGATTCTACTCGCCTGGAAAAACTCGATCAGAAAATATTAAGCGGCGTGATTCACGATGTGCATGTATTTGCCCGTGTTAGCCCAGCCAACAAACTGCAAATTGTGCAAGCTATCCAGAAGACCGGCAAGATTGTCGCTATGACCGGGGATGGCATTAACGATGGTCCGGCACTAAAGGCGGCGAATATCGGAGTCGCCATGGGTGGCGCATCTTCCGATGTGGCGCGTTCGGTTTCAGATGTCGTGTTGGAAGACGACAACTTGCATACTATGATCGTTGCTGTGGAGCATGGGCGTACTATTTATAATAACATCCGCAAGTCCATTCACTATCTGATATCAACCAACATGTCCGAAATCGAAGTGATGCTGGCCGGTATTGCAGTGGGGGCAGGTGAAGTATTAAGTCCAATGCAACTTCTGTGGATCAATCTTGTAACCGATATATTTCCAGGGCTTGCTTTATCTATGGAGACACCGTCTGCAGATATCATGCTGCAACCGCCACGTGATCCTCAAGAGAAAATCATAAGGCGCCAGGATTTAATACGTATGGCGCGGGAATCCGCAATCATCACTACCGGATCTATGGCAGCATATGGCTACGGATTTTTACGCTACGGTATTGGTCCGCAATCTAACACCATACTTTTCAATTCGTTGACACTCGGGCAATTGCTCCATTCGATTACCTGCCGCTCGGAAACCCACTCAATATTTAGTCGTGGCGCATTGCCGCCTAATTCATATTTAAATTATGCTATTGGAGGGTCTGGTCTATTACAAGCTATGGTAATGCTGGTTCCTGGTTTGCGAAGCCGGCTTAGATCATCGCCCCTAAATGTACTCGATTTGTTAGTCGTTCTAGGGGGGGCTGCAGTCCCCATGCTGATCAATGACAGTTTCAAACACATCATCAAACAAAGTGGCGCAAACACATTGACCATTGATGTTTCACAAACAATTAAGGAGACGGCAACATGACAGCAAATTTTATATTTACGTCCGCGTCGGTAACTGCCGGGCATCCGGATAAATTGTGTGATCAAATCAGCGACGCCATTGTTGATCAATTCCTGCAACAGGATCCTTACTCGCGAATTAATGCGGAGTGTGCGGTAGCAAGTGGTGTGATATTCATTGCAGCGCGGTTTGCATCGAATGCGGTAGTGGATATTCCTGAGGTTACCCGCCATGTGATTGAGAATGCGGGCTATACTCAATCTGACTTTAATGCAAAAGATTGCACCATTCTTACCAATTTTGCTGAGTTGCCAACAGATGAATATGTCACACGTGATGAAACACAAATGAGTGATGCGGAGTTGGACAACATTACTGCAGAAAATCATGCAACAGTGTTCGGCTATGCCTGTAGGCAAACGCCGACCATGCTGCCTATGCCAATTTGGCTGGCACATCGATTCGCACGGCAATTGTCGCAGGTGCGTGAAAGTGAACGTATATCCGGTTTGTTGCCAGATGGAATGTCGGAAGTCGCAATTGAATACATAGACAACAAGCCGGAGCGCATTCACAGCATGGTGTTGGTTGCCAGTCACAATGAAGTTCGCTCCGATAATGTTAAAGATTTAAATGCTGCATTAATCAAATATGTGATTGAACCAGTTGTCGAACAAACCGGTATTCGTATTGATAAAGACACAAATATTTACATTAATCCACAAGGTCCTTTTTTTGGTGGTGGACCTAAAGTGCATGCAGGGCTTACGGGGAGGAAAGTGGCTATTGATGGGTACGGTCAATATTGCCGCATGGGCAGCGCTGCCCTGAGTGGAAAAGATCCATTGCGCATAGACCGTACAGGGAATTATATCGCCCGTTACGCTGCGAAAAATATCGTCGCGGCAGGACTGGCAGAAGAATGTGAAGTGTTGGTGAGTTACTGCATAGGTCTAGCGAAGCCGGTAACAGTTCAAGTCAATACTTTTGGTACTGGTAATATTTCCGATCATGACATTGCAGCGCGTTTACTCGATGTGATTGATTTCCGGCCAGGCGCTGTGATTAAACAATTCAATTTACGAACTTTACCGGCTAACAGGGATGGTTTTTACCGGAGACTTGCAGTGTATGGCCATGTGGGCAGGGACGATATTGAGTTGCCTTGGGAAAAAACGGATTTGATAAATTTATTATCCAGTTAGGGAGCTAAGAGAGCTCTGAACAACTGTCTTTACAAGCGAATTGCTGCATTTTGGGTAGCGCTCAAAAATTAGCGAGCGATGAAATGATTGTCCCTTTTCGTGTTGTTAAGGCTTTTTAGGTCTTATCAATTCAATGGCATACCAGAACAGGCTGATCGCATTGCCAAATACAGCACCTTGTGTGAGTTGTCGCGCAGCAAACATTACGAAGCTAATAAACAGGATAGAACGCAAATCTAGAGAACCATTACTGAATTCTTTTAAAGTAGAATCTAATGATGCAAACGTGTTTGAGGCTTTTTGCGCAGCAGTTTGTTGGTCAGTTGCTGTAAATACCTCGCCAGATTTTTCGATTTGATAATCTTTGGATTCGAAGTCAAGTAAGGGATGGTTTTTTATGCGCTCAATCAACGTATCTTGTTCGATCTCGCCATAAAGCAGCAAAACACTGCCAGTTAATACATTTGCCGTGACCTGCTTGACACCATCAAAACTACTACAATATACCTGCAAATCTTCAAAGAAAGATGGATCGTAGCGTTTCGCGGGTACTTTGAAACGAATTCTCCCGGGAGTAATATGGATAATTTGCGCTGACCATTTCATAAAGCTAGGATGTGGGAGGCGCTTTTTGTTCCGAAACTGTTTCAGACCCTGCTTCTGAGATATCTACGCTATCTTCGATAATCACTTCTGTTGTTGCCGTTGCAGATGCTGCTCTCGCCCGTTCCTCATCAATTTCTGCCCGGGCTTCTGCAACCAGATCTTCAACTACTTCTCCCAATTCGGCAGCAGTTTCACGACCCTTATTCAAAAGCAGAATGCCAGATTTGATCGCCGCACGCGCTAAAGGTCTTGCAGCTTGCACAACTGCGGGCAGTATGACCGGCGCCAGAATGGCTGCAGCAATGCCTATTGCAAAACCCTTGCCAGTACTACTTTTAAAAAAATCTTCGACTGACATCATCACCTCGAAATAAAAAGTGGGCAGTGTTCGTTCGGTGAATTAAAAATATAACTTTCAGTATAAGATGCTGATACTGAAAGTTATCAGATCAGCATAAGTTTAAAGCCAATACGTTATAGATTAATTTTCCTTATTCCATCAAGCATTGCGCAAATTTATAAATACCAATGTTATTCAACCAGATACGGCCGCAATTTTTCCGTATCTAAATCCGGAAATAATTTTTTTAAAGTTGCTAATAAGTGATCAGAATTTTTTGCATCCTTAATGGCATATTTATCATACTTGACCAGCACGCTGCCTGTCAGTGCATTGATTTCTACTTCAGTAATACACAGCGTATTCGATAATTCTATTTCTACTTTTTTTGCAAAAGTTTCATTATTTTTTACTTTATCAACTTTTAAGCGCACGCGTCCTGGAGAAAAATGCGAGATTCTGATGCCTGGAAAGCTAAACATGATGGATACTTTAATGATTAACTTAATTTAGAGCAAGTGATTCAGCTAAATTATTGCTGAGTACATGCACTTAAACATTGGTGTCTTATTGTTAGCAATCGATATATTGTACGAATTGATGGTATATAAGTAGACAGCTTATTGTCAATTTATGAATTCGTTGGCGTGTTTGACTGCCAATCCGAATTTAAGTAAAAAAGCAAAGGGACGTTTATTTTTTCTATAAACGTCTACAACACTACACTTTGTTAAGAAAGGAGGGCTTCTGCTTGATGATATCGCCCCACGCCTTACCTTGGCTGGAGTTCCTGCTCTGTCTGTCAGTAATCGGCTATGCCGGCGTCAAGCTGTCGGTATTCGGTGACGTTATCGCTGACAAGACCGGATTAGGCGGTAGCTGGGTCGGTGTGATAATGCTGGCAACTGTCACTTCGCTGCCCGAGTTGGTGACGGGTGTGATTTCCGTGACTGTCGCTGAACTGCCGGATATTGCTGTGGGCAATGCCTTGGGTGCCTGTGTCATCAATCTCTTCATTTTAGTACTATTGGACTTTTTGCACCGTGGCGAATCTGTCTTTCAGGAATCGAGCCAGGGCCACATCCTCTCGGCCAGTTTCGGTGTGTTGATGATAGGTTTTGTGGGCTTCAGTATCCTGCTATCCCACAACGGCTATCAGCTAAGTTTCGGGCACATGGGGTTTTACACATTCATATTAGTGATCATGTATGGTGTAGCCGTGCGCAGCGTTTTCCAATACGAAAAAAATCATGTGGCGGCTTTTGCCGATCACGCGCCAGATCGGCGGCCAGACCTGAGTCTCTTCCAGTCCGTGGCACGTTATGCGGCGGCCGCCGTGTTGGTGGTGATCGCGGCCATCGCGCTCCCTTTCGTAGGTGAGCATATCGCGCAGGATATGGGCTGGCAACGCAGCTTCGTGGGTACGGTATTTATCGCCTTGGCTACCAGCATCCCAGAGATGGTAGTCTCCATCGCTGCCATGCGCATTGGCGCACTGAATATGGCGATGGCCAGTTTGCTGGGCAGCAACTTGTTTACTATGTTCATCCTTGCGATCGACGATGTACTTTATACTCGCGGACCATTACTGGCTCATGTCTCGCCTGTGCATGGTGTTTCGGCATTCTCCGCGGTCATGATGACTAGTCTTGCCATTATCGGGCTTTTTTATCGGCCCAACGGCCGTGTTCTCCACACCGTCGGCTGGACGAGTCTCTTTATGTTCGTTGTCTACCTGCTCAACACGTATATTCTCTATCTGTATGAACATTGATGCTGGACAGTGAAGCAGGGTGTTCCTCCCACAACTGCGTTTAGTCAGATATGTCCAGCACGTGCTGCACTCTGCTGCTGGGGATCCCGTGTGTTGTCATTATCACTCTTCCCAAGGTGGCAAAATTGTTGACTGGAATGGTTTTTCCCGTTGCCCGGATGACCAAGCGCGATAAGTGGGGAAGCTCTGGATCATGCTGAAATACTATCTTGGCAGGCTGTTAGAAAACAAGCATACTTACGACCATGAAATACACTATCAAGCTCAAGATATCCTGGATGATTGTTGCGAGCGGACCGCTTCCATAAGCAGGATCAGTGCCTAATCGTTGCAGCAGCCATGGCAGAAACATCCCGATCGTCGATGCTAACGACGAGGCAATGACTAGCGACAACGAGACGGCTATCGCTAAATTGAAATCGGCAAAAACCACCCATATAAAGGGGAAAGTTAGCAAGCCCAGTATAACGCCGATAATCATTCCGGTACGCGACTCACCCATCACCAAATGATGCAAATCAGCTTGAGACAAGGATAGACCGCGTACCGCCACAGCTTCGCTTTGTGTTCCAATCGCATCGGCAATATATACCAGACCTGGTACAAAAAACGCGATCGCAACATTTCGGGTAAGCTCCGCTTCGAATGACGAAACTAGCAGTGCTGACAGCATCGAGCCAAGCAAGCCGACGATCAGCCAGGGTAAACGATGGCGTACGCGCCGTAACGGCGGCAATTCAAGAGCCTCACGTGCGACATCGGTCTCGCGCCCGATACCGACCAAGCGGTGTAAATCCTCGACGTGTTCGCGTCGCAGGATATGCATCAGCGCATCGGAAGGTACAGTGCCTAACAAAAAGTGATGATGGTCGACAACAGCCACAGCATTATGCCTATGATGCAGAGCAATCGATGCCACCCGTTCCTGATCAACTTCTGGATACACATATGGCGGATTTTTGTGCATGACATTATCGATATGTGCATTAGGTGCAGCTGCAAACAACTCGGAAATCGATATCACGCCGATCAACTTGCCAGCCAGCTCGGTTACACATATCAACTCAATATTTTCGTAAGCTTGTTTAGATAGATTTGCACGCACTGCAGCAACGGTTTCGGTTGGAAGTGCGCGTGGTACTGACGCAACCAAATAGCGACCAGCTGTTTCAAAATGTTGGCGAACTGTCGATAGCTTATGGCGAGTGGACTCAGCTTTGTGTTTATTCATGATTCTCCGGGATACAGGTGAAATAAGATTTTACTCGCGTTAAGTAAATGCATACAGGAAGAGCGCTATGAGACTGTTCCAAACGCTTTGATCAGCATGATTCTGGCTTTGTTAAACTTAGATTCCTCAGCCGATCGCTCGTTCTGGTGTTAATGTTATGAATATAATAATCTTTCTTATAAATTTCATTTGTATCTTGGGGGTGTTTCTGCTCCGGTGCAGATTGCGCGATTTTGCAAGCACATGGCTGTGTTGCACCTTGCCTTGTACTCGCAAAACCACACGCGCCATCCCGTCCAATTGAGGAATTTAGATTAAATTAACAACAATTCTATTTAACCTAAACGACTTGTCAGTATTCCCAGGAGACCGCTTATCATGTAGCCCAGAGGCGACCATAAGCACATCTTATTCGTGATTGGGCGGTTTTCAATCCACTTGAAAAGCAAATGACCACCCGCGATACTGGCACACACGGCAAGAATCATTCCAAATAAATTAATGCTGGGTTGGTGGGGTAAAAAACGAAAGAATGCCGCATTAATGATTAGGCATAACGGGAAATGAATGAGGAATATAGAATAAGATATACGGCCAAGGTAAATCAGAAAATTTGGGATGAGCCAACTTTCCAGAACGCTACATGGTCTGACTAAACCTAGTATGAGCGTTACCGTGCCGGTAACCGCGATGCGAGAGCGAAAGTCCACTAGTAAGGCTCCTATAACCAATAAACTTAGCAACATTAGCCAGAAGAAATAGTTTTGCCTGCTGGAAACCCAATAAACTAGAATGTCAAGACTGTATGAGCCAAAAAAATAGAAAGCAGTTTTATCCCAGTAATGATCTCTATTGAATATAAACAGAGAAATCGCGGTTAGCACAGTTATCAAAATTGGATTAATCCTAAATTCCTCAGTTGGAATTTAGAATGAAAATAGCTGTAATCTAATACTATCAACGGTTCATAGCCAAAAATGTTAACTGCTCCTCAGTTACAGTAAACAAGCTGAGAGCAAGGTGTGGCAACACTTTCAGCAGATTTTGATTATTTCACTAAAATCTCATCTGATTGGTAATGCCATGGATCTTTCAAAGAACCTTAATCAATAGGGTTCTTGAGCGATTTAGGAGTCTTCAACTGAGGAATTTAGGTTAATTAATTTTAGATCTGGATACCGGCTCTCGATTCGGTTCGAGAACCATAGCACAGTGACTGCAAGGACAAATAGTTGAAAATCAATCGCCACAAACCAAATACCCGCAGAGAGCACTTCCTGATTGAGCAGATCCTGCAGCAAAAATATATGCGTTATAAGCTGGAGGAAATTGGGTGTGTTGGGGATGGAGTCATGAATCATCCAGGCTCTTGCTAATGCTGCACATCCGATTGCTAAAGTGAGTGCAGCAAGATACGGAATGACCAGTCGAACATAGCGTTGCTTGATGATATGAATTGGATCAGTGACAAGAGATATTCCATAGGGTGCAAGTTTCCTGGCTGACAAAAATCCTGATATGACAAAAAAGATTGGTACAGCGAGTCGTCCGTATTCGCGAAGCCACTCAATTGAATTAGGAATCAAAGGATAGGCAAAATTCGGCATGGGACCATACAATGCCAGGTGATGACCAACGATCAGCAAACATGAAATTGCTTTGAGTGCATCAATAAGCGGCATTCTTGAAGAGCCTGTTTGCATTGACTTTATCGTTGTTGGTTATTCGAGATGAAAGAAGGATGCAAATCTGACTTTGTCGGCTTCTCCGCCGCATTATTTATACTGTCTGCGGCTCGCTCTTACGTCATGTTTGATTTGGAAATGAAAGAATAAGTTGCTGCTTCGTTATGTGTGCTCGCCCATTCGCCTATTTATATAATATGTCTCATGTTCTGCATTTTGTGCGCATTGCTCTGTATCCATTTCGCTCACTTATGCAAACCCTCTTTCGTTGTTAATAACAAAAAGATCAGCATTTTCTATCGTTATTGCATTAATATCTATTTTGCTACCTATTCCAAACCATCTTTCAATAGAAGCCTGGATTTGGCTTATTATTTATTCCTGAATAGAATTGAAAATTTTTTGTTACTATTGTGCCAAAAAATGATTCTAGTTCTTCATTTAAGGTAAATCATTCTGGCTACGCAACAAGAATTTTCAGATTTCCTCAGCAAGGTTGAACTGCGTGCATACAAGCAAGCATTGTTTGCAGTGCAAGATGAACACACGGCTTTGGATATTGTGCAGGATTCAATGATGAAGCTCACTGAGAAATATGCGGATAAATCGCCAGAAGAGCTCCCCCCCTTGTTTCAGCGTATTTTGCAGAATACTATTCGTGATTTTTTTCGAAGACAGAAATCCCGATCAATATGGATAACACTATTTTCGGCTTTCTCGCCTAACAATCATGATGAAAAAGAAAATGATGACTATGATTTGCTAGAAGTTTTGCCAATTTCAAAAGATTCTGGTTTTTGGGGTAACGACCCCCATAGGGAACTTGAGCAATCGCAATTAATCAATTTAGTCGAAAAGGCGTTAGAAACATTACCAGCGCGTCAACGAGAAGCCTTCCTGCTGCGTTATTGGGAAGAAATGGATGTAAGTGAAACCGCTAAGGTCATGGGTTGCTCAGAGGGAAGTGTGAAAACACATTGCTCTCGTGCAGCACATACGCTTGCTACTTTATTGAAAGAAAAAGGAGTCAAATTATGAACGAAGAAGATAGGATGGGAAAAGAAGTAGCCACACTATTGAATCGTAGTTTAGGTGATATTGACCAGCATACACTGCATCGATTGCAAGCGGCACGCAAAGCTGCCTTGGAGAACTATCAGCCAGAGAAGAAGATATTTCATGTCGGTGTGGGTATTTCTGCACATAGTGGAGAGGGGTGGTTTTTTGCACATGCCAACAAACTGTTTTTATCAATAGCTGTATTACTTATTTTGATGGGAAGTCTTCATTGGAAAGCAAATTACGAAATTGATGAAAATGCTGCAATCGACACGATGCTACTCGCTGACGATTTACCAATTGATGCTTATCTTGATAATGAGTTTGATCTATGGCTCGATTCCACTCGATAGTGGCATTGTATGTATGTGTTACATTTTCTACGGGAGCTTTGGCAGAATCAAAGCAGCCTTCATGGGCGGAACTTAAACCTTATCAAAAAATAATCTTGCATCCTCTTGAGCAGGATTGGGATACGCTGGAACCAAATCAAAAAAAGAAATGGGTGAAGATGACTAAATATTATTTAGAGAAGACGCCACAGGAGCAACAGCGGATACAATCTCAGATGCGTAGTTGGAGCGCCTTAACACCTGAACAGCGTAAGCAAGTTCGAGAACGATACAAAAAAATAAAAAAACTACCGACTGACAAACGTCAGGAAGTCAAACAAAAATGGCGTAAGCCAGAGGAATTACCAGAAAATAACAGTAAGTAATAATCATCAATCGATTAAATTAAGTTCCCTTGATGATTACTTTCCTGTGATGATTAAACCTAAAAACTGCAGTTAACCGCTTGATTGGAGAGTTAAGCCCATGACATATAGAGGCATTTTCGAAATTTTCTCATTCATCAGAATGGTGAGACCGCTACGAGGTGCATCATATGTCGCTCCAGGCACGAATGCGGCCTTGCTCTTCGTTGCAGGGGACGACCCTGCGGTCTCATCGCGCCTTGCCTCGTATCTGAATCACTACACGCTCCACCCCGCGTCCAACTGCGGTTTTTAGGTTAAACAGAATGCCTTGAATGAGTTAAAAAAGCTCATACTTGCTTGTTTGTGGCTTTAAGCTCTATTCATAAAAAGTATTTTACTTAAACCATTTTTCTTCCCTATTCTTCTTGATTGTACTTGAGCAAATGCAGCAGAATTTTTATCCATTGCATAGTGATGCTATGCATACGCTTCCTCCCGTCTGGGTTTCTCAAGTTGAAGCATGTTTGACAAATGAAGAAACCGTATCAGTCTGGCTAGAGATTGATCTTGATACTCAATTACATTTTTCTTCCGGGATAGTCGTGATAACTAATCGACGACTCATGGCAAAAATGGCGGAAGAAGAAAGCTGGCATGAGTGGAAGTATCAACCAGGTTTAGTATTGACGTGTCATGATCATGCCGGGGTAGGTAGTCTTGAGCTATTTGATGCACATGCGCGGCTTGCTCATTGGTGCTATACATTGAGCAGGGATGCTGGAGCAAATCGTCTTGTCGCGCATTTCACCCAACAACTCAATGCCCAGTTAACCGGGGACACCCAGATACAGCCCATAGCAGCTAAGTGTCCGAAATGTGCAGCAACTTTAACAGGTGATCAGGAAACATGTCCAGGATGTGATCAGGATGCTCATGTTCCTCCTTCCACTTGGACCTTGTTTCGTTTATGGCGCTTTGCGAAACCTTATAGATGGCGCTTGCTCACTGGTTTTCTGCTGATGCTAGGCGGTACGGCGGCCACGCTCGTGCCTCCCTATCTGACCATGCCTTTGATGGATAATGTACTGATTCCCTATCAGAACGGTAAGCCGATCGATGTTGATCTTGTTGTCATGTATCTTTCGGGTTTGCTGGGCGCAGCTTTTCTTGCCTGGATATTGGGTTGGTCACGAACTTATATCCTGGCTAAAGTATCCGAGCGTATTGGCGCAGATTTACGGACTACGACCTATCAGCATCTTCTTAAGCTTTCACATGAATATTTTGGTGGTAAACGAACAGGTGATTTGATGGCGCGCATTGGTGCGGAAACAGACCGTCTCAATCTTTTTCTTTCACTCCATCTGCTCGATTTTGCTACGGATGTGATCATGATGAGCATGACCGCCATCATTCTGGTTTCGATCAATCCCTGGCTGGCACTGGTGACACTGCTCCCTCTGCCAATTATTGCTTGGTTGATTCATTTGGTTCGTGACCGATTACGCACTGGTTTTGAGAAAGTCGATCGAGTTTGGGCAGAGGTCAATAATGTGCTGGCCGATACCATTCCCGGCATTCGTGTGGTCAAGGCTTTCGCGCAAGAAGATCGGGAAGTGGCGCGCTTTCGTGCGGCTAATCAACATAATCTGGAAATTAACGATCGGGTCAACAAGATTTGGGCGGTGTTTACGCCTACCGTGACGCTATTGACTGAAATTGGCTTGCTGGTGGTATGGATTTTTGGTATTTGGCAAGTATCGGAGAATCAGATTTCTGTCGGTGTATTGACTGCTTTTCTGGCTTATATTGGCCGTTTTTATCTAAGACTAGACTCAATGAGCCGGATTGTTTCAGTAACGCAGAAGGCAGCTGCTGGAACCAAACGTATTTTTGATATTCTTGATCATGTTTCTAGTGTGCCAGAGCCCATCAAACCTGCTCATTTACCTACGATCACAGGCCACATTGAATTGCGTAATATCGGTTTCCGCTATGGAACACGGAGCGTCACGCGAGATATCAGTCTGGTAATCGAGCCTGGGGAGATGATTGGACTGGTTGGGCATAGCGGTTCGGGTAAGAGTACACTTATCAATCTGATCTGCCGTTTTTACGATGTGAGCGAAGGTGCGATTCTGATCGATGGGGTGGATATTCGTTCACTGCCCGTAGCCGAGTATCGCAAACATATTGGTCTGGTGCTACAAGAGCCATTTCTTTTCTTTGGCACGATTGCAGAAAACATTGCTTATGGTAAGCCCAACGCAACGCGCAAGGAAATTATAGCTGCGGCACGCGCTGCGTATGCGCATGAATTTATCCTGCGACTACCTCATGGTTACGACTCTCTGGTGGGCGAACGCGGGCAAGCACTTTCAGGGGGCGAGCGCCAGCGTATTTCGATTGCCCGTGCCTTGCTGATTGATCCGCGCATCCTGATCCTCGACGAAGCGACCTCTTCTGTTGATAGCAAAACCGAGAAAGAGATTCAAGAAGCGCTCAATAATCTGGTCCATGGTCGTACAACGATCGCCATCGCCCACCGTTTGTCTACCTTGCGTGAGGCTAATAGATTGGTGGTGCTTGATGGGGGAAAAATCATCGAAATAGGCAATCATGCTGAACTGATGGCCAGCCGGGGATATTATTACCATCTTTACCAATCTCAGTCGCGTAATGTCGATATGGAAGATCATTTGCTCGAGCTGGATCCCAGAAGGGGTGCAAAGGGGGAGCGAGCATGAGTCAGCCTGATTATCAACTGAGTCGAAATGCCTTTGGACGACTGGTTTTCGTGGATAAAGATCAGCAGGTGCATGAAGGTATCGTGCCAGTACGAGCATTTCCAATTACAGCATCTGATCAGGGTATCGCGCTAGTCAATGCGCATGGTCAAGAACTGGCCTGGATCGAATGTCTGGCTGAGTTACCCGAAGAATTTCGTGCCCTGCTCAAGACAGAGCTTGCTAATCGTGAGTTTATGCCAGAGATAAAGCGTATTGATAAAGTGTCAAGTTTTGTCACTCCGAGCACCTGGTGGGTCAAAACGGATCGGGGAGATACTACCTTCATGCTCAAGGGTGAAGAAGATATCCGCCGTTTATCGTCTACTGCCTTGTTGATCACTGATAGTTATGGCATACATTTCCTGATTCGCGATCGTTCGATGCTTGATCGTCACAGCTGCAAATTGCTAGATCGTTTTCTTTAAATTTTGACAACAATACTATTTGTCTAAGATTCTTGAATTTCTGATAGTTACACTCGTTCAATTTAAATATGGGGCTGTAGTAGATTAGCTTGGATGTTAAGCTCATCTACTACAGCCCTTTTTATTTTTGATATTTTGGTGACATGAACTTGGCATGGAATATCAAGCTGAAAGCTATATCTACGCTCCTCTTTCTGTATCTACGCCCCTCCTGTATCTACGTTCCTATTTATAGGAAAAGAACGTAAATCTTTATATTGATGTAAACCGATTGACGCTAGATGCGTTAATTAAAATGTTACTCATTCCCAGTTTTCAACTTATAACTTATGTCAAATAATTCCAATCTGGAGAGCAGTAGTAAAAAAGACCTTAAGTTTCTTGAAATTCGCCACCTGAATGGACCCAATATCTGGACCTACTACCCGGTGCTTGAAGCGATTGTCGATATTGGTGAACTTGAGGATTTTCCGTCAGATATCATTCCTGGCTTTTATGAACGTTTGTCTTCGTGGTTACCAACCCTGATTGAGCATCGCTGCAGTTACGAAGAACGTGGTGGCTTTCTGCGCCGTGTCAAGGAAGGAACATGGCCTTGCCATATTCTCGAGCATGTGACGCTCGAACTGCAAAATCTTGCAGGTATGCGCGGTGGATTTGGCAGAGCGCGCGAAACTTCGACAAGGGGCGTCTACAAAGTGGTTGTGAGTGCCTGGCATGCGGAGATTACACAGAAGGCCTTATTCTTAGCCAGGGAGCTCATTTTAGCGGCAATGGGATTTGATCCTCATCAACAGTCTTATGATGTGGAGGGGGCTATTGATCATTTGCGTGACATGGTCGATTCGCTATGGCTCGGTCCATCAACTGCGTGCATTGTGGATGCAGCTATAGCCCGCAATATTCCGGCTATGCGATTGCTTTCCAAAGGAAACCTCGTTCAGTTGGGGCATGGTGCACGCAGTCGGCATATTTGGACGGCTGAGACAGATCGGACACCTGCCATTGCTGAAAGTATTTCACGTGACAAAGATCTAACCAAAACATTGCTTAGCACGTGCGGTGTACCTGTTCCGGAAGGACGTATGGTCAACAGTCCTGAGGATGCATGGCAAGCGGCTTTGGAAATAGGCTTGCCAGTAGTTGTCAAACCATGTGATGGCAATCACGGGCGGGGCGTATTTATCGAGCTAAGCAAGCGTGAAGTAATCGAATCAGCCTTTTCTATCGCATTAGAAGAAGGAACGGGTGTGCTGGTTGAACGCTACATTCCGGGTACTGAGCATCGTTTACTCATTGTGGGAGGACAACTTGTAGCAGCGACGAGGGGTGATTCGGTATCGGTCGCCGGTGATGGTATTTCCACTATAATTGACTTGATTGATAAGCAGATTAATTCAGATCCACGGCGAGGAACCACTGAAGACCATCCACTCAACATCATTCGTCTAGATAGTGCAGCCCAGATGGAGATTGCTCATCAAGGATATACGCCTGATTCTGTTGTACCAGTTGGGACCAAAGTGCTGATTCAACGCAATGGTAATCATGCTTTTGATGTAACGGATGATGTTCATCCAAGCATTGCTAAAACGGCAGCCTTAGCAGCGCGTGTGATTGGTCTGGATATTGCCGGTATCGATCTGGTGGTCAGTGATATCTCACGTCCATTAGCTGAGCAAGGTGGGGCAATTGTGGAAGTAAACGCTGGTCCTAGTCTGCTGATGCATATTAAACCAGCCGTAGGAAAGTCCAGACCCGTTGGTCAGGCGATTGTAGATCATCTTTTTCCGAATCAAGACCATGGTCGCATTCCCATTGTTGGCATTACCGGCAGTTATGGAAAAACCACGGTAGCGCATCTCGTCGCTCGATTACTCACGCTTTCAGGTAAGCGCACAGGGTTGGCATGCAGCAGTGGACTCTATCTTGATCATAAGCAAATTGATAAAAGCGATTGTGCCAAGTGGCAAGCAGCTAATCGCACATTAATGAATCGTACGATTGAAGCGGCGGTTTTTGAAAACGGCTTCGATACCATTCTGCAAGAAGGATTGGCTTACGATAGCTGTCAGGTAGGTGTCGTGACCAATGTTGAGCCGACTTTGCATTATGGTCGGCATGACATTGAAACATCCAAACAAGTTTTTACTGTACTGCGTACCCAGGTTGATGTCGTGACACCGACCGCAGCTGCGATTGACGATATTCTGAAAGACGTGGTTTTGCCGACAGGTGTAGCGGTTCTCAATGCAAAAGATCCTATGCTAATCGAGATGTCTGAGTTATGTCATGGTGAAGTCATTTACTTCAGCTGTGATCCAGAGTTACCGGCTGTCAACGCGCATCGCCAGCAAGGGACAGGCCCCACACAAGGCAAGCGAGCTGTCATTGTCCGTAACGGAAGAATTGTATTGGCTAATGGACCAGATGAAACGCCATTAATCAAATTGGCTGATTTGCATCCTGCTGTGGGTGATCGTGCAGTAAGAGAAATAGAGCATGTATTAGCTGCGGTAGGCGCTGCCTGGGCACTCGGTATTGCGCTTCAGCTTATTCGGCTGGGCATTGAAACATTCGGATTCGGCCAAGAGAAAAGTAAACCTCAATATCAGTATTCTCCAAAAAAATAAGAGATTTAAGGAAATTTACTATGAAAGTGATACAAATCCGTGCATTGCGTGGTCCTAATCTATGGAGTAAACATACATCCATTGAAGCAACAGTTGTTTTTAGCAAGACCGAATATACTATCGACAGAATCCCAGGTTTTGAAATGCGCCTGCGTGAACGCTTTCCGGAGATCGCGCTGCTCCAGCCCGCCAGCCGCCCTGAAATGGTGACTGTGGCCCATGTTCTCGAATTTGCCGCGCTCGGTTTGCAAGTGCAAGCAGGTTGTCCAGTTACATTCAGTCATACTACTCAGACATCGGAAGCCAATACTTTCCGGATCGTCGTTGAATATAGTGAAGAAGCAGTGGGAAGGCTTGCTTTTGAACTCTCTTTAGAACTTTATCACGCTGCAATGGAAAATACATCCTTTGATCTGTCCAAGGCGTTACACCGTCTACGAGAGCTTTATGAGGATATCCGTCTCGGACCAAGTACCGGTGCTATTGTGCGAGCTGCTGTCGCGCGTGGCATTCCCTACCGTCGTCTGACAAACGGAAGTCTGGTGCAGTTTGGCTGGGGAAGTAAGCAGCGGCGTATCCAAGCTTCTGAAAGCGATTTAACCAGTGCAGTCGCAGAATCCATTGTGCAAGATAAGGAACTGACCAAAGCTCTTCTGCATGCGGCGGGAATTCCTGTTCCGATTGGGCGACCAGTCAATGACGCTGAGGATGCATGGGCTGCTGCCTGCGAAATTGGTGTACCAGTGGTTGTTAAACCCCAGGATGGCAATCAGGGCAAAGGCGTGACAGCCAATCTCGTTGATTATGAACAGATCAAAGCTGCTTATGTGAAAGCTGCTGAAATTAGTGACAATGTGCTGGTTGAACGATATGTGATCGGGCATGATTATCGTATGCTGGTCGTGGGCAATAAGCTGGTGGCTGCAGCGAGGCGTGATCCACCTCAGGTAGTGGGGGATGGTGTTCATAGCATTTATCAATTGGTGGAGCAAATTAATCGCGATCCGCTGCGTAGTGAAGGTCATGCAAATTTACTGACCAAAATTCACCTGGATCAGATTTCGCTGACCCACCTCGCTAGTCAAGGACTGACAGCAGAAACTATTCCGGCTAAAGGTATGCGGGTTGTGTTGCGCAATAATGCCAATTTGTCCACAGGTGGCACGGCAACAGATGTAACAGATGATGTTCATCCGGAAATTATGGCAAACGCGATTGCTGCTGCACAAATGACGGGGCTTGATATCTGCGGGATTGATGTGATTTGCGAGAGCATCATGCAACCGTTGGAGGAGCAAGGCGGTGCAGTCGTCGAAGTCAATGCAGCGCCTGGTTTGCGTATGCATTTGCAACCTTCATACGGTCAGAGGCGTCCAGTAGGAAAGGCAATTATCGATAATATGTTTGCGCAAGGTGATGATGCGCGTATTCCTGTTGTTGCTGTAACGGGCACCAACGGCAAAACGACAACGGTGCGCCTGATAGCCAGTATTCTTGAAAGTAACCAGCTGCGCGTTGGCATGACGTGTACTGATGGAGTCTTCATCAATGGCCAATGTGTAGATACCGGGGATTGCAGTGGACCCAAAAGTGCCAGAAATGTTCTCTTTCACCCCGATGTCGATGCTGCCGTACTGGAAACTGCGCGAGGAGGTATGCTGCGCGAAGGATTAGGTTTTGATCATTGCCAGGTGGCTGTAGTAACCAATATCGGCAGGGGTGATCATCTCGGTCTTGCTAATATCAATACAACCGATGAATTGGCAGTCGTTAAACGACTTGTGGTAGAGAATGTTACGCCTGGGAGCGGTACCGCTGTGCTCAATGCAGATGATCCTCTGATCGTCAAAATGGCTGATCATTGCCCAGGCGCTGTCATATTCTTTTCCAGAAATAGCCATAATCCAGTAGTACTGACGCAACGTGCGCAACGTAAACGTGTGATCTATCTTGAAGACCATTTCATTGTTGCATCAGAAGCAGAAATTGAGCAACGAATACCACTGAGCGAGATCCCGCTTACCAAAAATGGCCTCGTCAGTTTTCAGATTGAGAATGCCATGGCAGCCATTGGTGTGGGGTGGGCACTGGGGCTGGACTGGCCTGTTATTCGTGCCGGTTTGGCTAATTTCATCAGTGATATGCAGACTGCTCCAGGGCGATTTAACCTTTTCAATTACCGGAATGCAACATTGATCGCAGATTATGGACACAATCCGGATGCAATAGAAGCGCTGGCAAGTGCGATTAATCGCATACCCGCAAAAAGACGGACGGTCGTCATCAGCGCAGCGGGTGATCGCCGTGACGAAGATATTCGGTTACAGACCCAGATTCTAGGTGACGTGTTTGATGAAGTTGTACTTTATCAGGACAAATGCCAACGTGGACGTGCTGACGGTGAAGTACTGGGATTATTACGAGAAGGGTTGGAGAATGCCAAGCGTGTGCGCAAAGTGAGCGAAATACATGGTGAGTTCAAAGCAATTGATACGGCGCTAACCAATCTGCAGGCAGGCGAACTTTGCCTCATCCTGGTTGACCAGGTGGAGCAGGCGCTTGGCCACATCTATAATCGGATAGCTAACGCATGCTAAAGTAATAATCAGTCAATAAAAGAGGTGCTACCAAACTGGCATTAATAGATTGCATGATTTTTGTAAATACATCGCGGGGCTGCAGAAGAGTCTTGCTTTGCCTTTCAAGTAGAGTAAGTTGGGATTTGACCGTAAGGCAAAAGGTGTGTTGATATTTTTTATTGTTTTTTTTCAGAACAAAATATTATTTGTATTGTCGGATTTCTTGAGCACTAAATGGAAAGAACCCTATAAAAATGGAAGGTGCTATCTTGTTCAGATGGCAAGAGAACAATTATTAATTATATTTTAAGGGAGAGTTAGTTCTGATGAGGCAATCAATGCAATCAATTATTACAACTTGCGTTTTAGTCGTGACGTTTTATGCAAGCACAGCTATGGGGCACGGAAAAATTCCACTAGCAGAAGATGTCTGTACGCGCTATGTAGGTGGAAATATGGTGCACTTAACTGCATACCAGCCACAGTATGACCAAAAGGAACAATACTGTACAGAGATTCCAGTGGCAGGAGATACCTATCTTGTGGTAGATCTGGTTGACCAGCCCCTGCGTAATATGCCAGTGAGCTTAAAGGTTTTTCGTGGCAATGATAATGAGGGTGAGGGTGAGACTATTGCCCAGGTTAAGGCCGATTATCATCCTGAGGGCGTGATCAGCGGAATAGGTAAACTGGATAAAGGACTCTACTCAGTAGTAGTTACAGCAGAAGGTATTCCACCTTTGAATTATTCTTATCAACTTCGCGTGGAAATGGTCGATTATGGAAAGGTAGCACGTGCCTGGGCAGGCCCTCTAATAGCGATGCTATTCTTATCTTGGTTGATGTATCGGCTGGTACAATCCGGACGCTGGCGTGCATGGTTCGATTCTCGTCACCCATAGATAAATCAGGTAGTTAAACCACATTAATGATCACATGATAAGAGAAGTTAATTGCCTCCGTTAGCCGGGGGCTTTTTTATGCTGTCTCAAGTGAGACCAAAAGCTCGTTTCACCATTGATACCTGAGTCAGGCTAGTCGCCTCCTCAATACCGTAATACTATGTTGATTTCTGATTTCACTTACCAGCGTCTGCTCCCGATAGTATTAATAAGTCTCGATATTAACCTTTACCAATACTGAATTGGACACCACATCAAATACAGGCGAAAATTTGGTTAATTCTTTTAAGGTATCAGCTGTCGCTGAGATTTGACGCGCATTTTGATACGGATCTCCTAATATCCCTTACATCCCTTACGCACATCTTTTGCAAGATCAAGGAATCCGCGCAAATCGAGATTACCTTCAAGTTCGGAATCGACCGCTTCAATTTTAATTTCACGTGCGGCTGCGTGACAAACCATGGTGGTCGTAATGCAGGCGATTAATGCATGCAAAACTCGACCGGATAGGCTCCTGCACCTTGCCTAATCAACTATTGTTGAGTCAATAAGTGAATGGTGCAGCGCCAAGCTACTTTTAACGCTGGGATATTGATAGTCTATGGCTGTCAAAAAGGTTATTCCATTATCTAAATCAAACCTGGCTTTATCGGCTTCTCCTTGCCGTATTATTTATACTGTCTGCAGCTCGCTCTTGCATCATGTTTGATTTAGAAATGGAATTAGGTGCAAGAAGAACTGTTAGCTGGATCATATTTTGAATTAGAAGACAATTACGGGGCGCTGGTATCCATAGTTATAATGATTGTAACTGGAGACTTTTATTCCAAAAAATCAGGAGGTCACGATGAATGATTATATTATGTGGTTTGATCAGTTGAGTAAGGATGATGTTGGCGTTGTCGGTGGTAAGAATGCCTCATTGGGTGAAATGATCAGCCATCTCAGCAAAGCAGGGCTCAATGTGCCGAATGGTTTTGCCACCACTACGCACGCCTATCGTGATTTTCTGGCGAGTAATGGTCTCACTGAGCGCATTAAGCACTTACTGGATCAACTGGATGTCAGTGATATCAACGCGCTGACGACTGCAGGCAAAGCAATTCGTGGTTGGCTACTGGCTGCCTCGTTGCCCGATGCTTTGCTGCAAGCAATTACTCAGGCCTACCAGCAGCTGGTCGCTGATAGTGATGATACGGTTTCGTTTGCTGTGCGTTCGTCAGCGACAGCAGAGGATTTGGCCGATGCCTCATTTGCCGGGCAACAGGAAACTTTGCTGAATGTTCGTGGCCTCGATCAAATTTTTGCGGCGATCAAAGTTGTGTTTGCATCGCTGTATAACGATCGTGCCATTGCCTATCGTGTTCATCATCATTTTCAGCATGACAAGGTATTCCTGTCCGCAGGGATTCAGAAAATGGTACGCAGCGAC
The DNA here is from genome assembly GCF_900107265.1 of Nitrosomonas sp. Nm33. Classification (GTDB taxonomy): domain Bacteria; phylum Pseudomonadota; class Gammaproteobacteria; order Burkholderiales; family Nitrosomonadaceae; genus Nitrosomonas. The sequence continues at coordinate 32,540 of NZ_FNPJ01000022.1, forward strand.
CTGGGAGCGAGTGGCGTAGTGTTTACATTGGATACTGAGTCAGGATTTCGGGATGTTATTTTCATCACGGCAACATATGGCTTAGGAGAAACCATAGTGCAGGGAAAGGTCAATCCAGATGAATTCTATGTTTATAAGCGAGGATTAGAGGCAGGTCGTCCGGCTATTCTTTCGCGACGTTTAGGAACTAAGGCCATTGAAATGATTTATGATGAAAAGGGTGAGAAGGGCTTATCCACGCTGATACGTGAAGTGGAAGCAGCGCGGCGTCAGCATTTCTGCTTATCTGATGCGCAAGTCGAAGCGCTAGCCCAGCAGGCATTGCTCATCGAGAAGCATTATGGTCATCCGATGGATATTGAATGGGCTCTGGATGGGCTCGATAAACAGCTTTATATCGTTCAGGCCCGTCCTGAAACGGTTGAAAGTCGAAAGAGCCCGACAGTAGAGCGTTTTAAATTGAGCGAGCAAGGAAAGGTATTGGCCGAAGGCCGCGCTATCGGGCAGAAAATAGGGCAGGGGGTGGCGCGTCTGATCATGCAAACTGACCAGATGCAAAGTCTTCAAGCAGGAGAGGTGCTGGTTACCGATATGACTGATCCGGACTGGGAACCGATCATGAAACGTGCTGCCGCGATTGTCACCAATCGTGGTGGGCGCACATGTCATGCTGCGATTGTGGCACGCGAGCTGGGGATTCCGGCAGTGGTGGGTTGTGACGATGCCACGACGCAAATCAAGGATGGAGTGGAAACCACTATTTCCTGCTCTGAAGGAGATACCGGTTATGTTTATGAGGGGTTGCTCCGCTTTGAGCACACGACTGCCGATACCGGCAAGTTACCCGATCTGCCAGTTAAAATCATGATGAATATCGGTAACCCATCCCATGCATTTGCTTTTTCTCGCTTGCCCAATCAAGGGATTGGGTTAGCGCGACTGGAATTCATCATCAATAATATTATTGGCATTCACCCGAAAGCATTGCTGGAGTTTGCTCATTTACCGCAAGAATTGAAAGACGAGATTGGGCAGCGAATCGCTGGTTATGCAGATCCGGTCAGCTTTTACGTAGATAAACTGGCGGAAGGCATTGCTACATTAGCAGCAGCCTTCTATCCTCATCCTGTGATCGTACGCACTTCCGACTTTAAATCCAATGAATATGCCAACCTGCTTGGAGGGGATCGTTATGAACCGCAGGAAGAAAACCCCATGATTGGTTTTCGTGGCGCATCACGTTATGTGGCAGCTGCATTTCGCGATTGTTTTGAGCTGGAGTGCCAGGCATTGCGCAAAGTACGTGATGAGATGGGTTTGACCAATGTTGAGATCATGATCCCATTCTGCCGGACTGTGGAAGAAGCTCGGCAGGTTACGGAGCTGCTTGCCTCACAGGGACTTGCGCGAGGTCAGAATAATTTACGTTTGATTATGATGTGCGAGATTCCCTCCAACGCGATGCTGGCAGAGGAGTTTTTGCAATTCTTTGACGGTTTTTCCATTGGCTCGAATGATATGACCCAGTTAACACTGGGGATCGATCGTGATTCCAGTCTCGTATCTCATCTGTTCGATGAGCGCAATCCGGCCGTTAAAAGGATTCTAAAGATGGCGATAGATGCCTGTCACAAACAGGGGAAATATATCGGCATCTGTGGTCAAGCGCCGTCCGATTATCCGGATTTTGCAGCTTGGCTGGTTGAGCAGGGGATTGGGAGCATATCGCTCAACCCGGATACCATTGTAGATACCTGGCTGCATCTTGCCAGTTTGAACAAACAGTGATCAAGCAGAAGCGCACTGTCTTCTATTTGTCGGATCGGACTGGCATTACTGCGGAAACGCTTGGACACAGCTTACTGACCCAGTTTGACGGGGTTGAATGGAAAAAAACCAATATACCCTTTCTGGATAATATGGCAAAAGCCCGTACTTTGGTGGGACGAATTAATCATGCTGCAGAATGCGATGGCTATCGACCACTGGTTTTTAGTACGCTACTTAAAGCGGACATTCTGGAAGTTATCCGGCAGGCAAACTGCCGAGTGTATGATTTTTTTGAAACATTCATTAGCTCAATCGAGCAGGAACTTCAGCAACCATCTGCCCGAATGGCTGGACGCTCTCATGGTCTTCAGCAGCCTTTATCATATTTTAAGAGGATTGCGGCGATCAATTACGCGCTGGGGCATGATGACGGGGTTAATCCGAAAAATTTTACCGATGCCGACATTATTCTGGTGGGTGTCTCTCGCGCCGGTAAAACACCTACCTGTCTCTATCTGGCATTACAGTACGGCATTGCTGCCGCAAATTATCCACTCACACAGGAAGACATGTCTGCTAACCAGCTTCCCAAAGTGCTTGAACCTGTCAGAAGTAAGCTCTTTGGCTTGACACTCAGCGCAGCACAACTGCATTTTATTCGCGAGGAACGTCGCCCTCATAGTCAGTACGCGTCGCTCGCCCAGTGTCAGCGTGAGATTCAATGGCAGGAATCCTTGTTTCAACTATTTCATATTCCCTACCTGGATACGACGCACATCTCTATTGAAGAAATTAGTGCCATTATCCTTGATCGCAGTGGTTTGAAAAGACAGTTGTATGGTTAGTTTGCCTATTTCGTTAATCGTTATGCTCTGAGTAGTCGCAGCGCAAGGTGACAGCGCTAGGGGTTAACCCTGGGGTGTCCTGTCCAGTTTACGTAAAAGGCAAAGCTCCACATTACTTTCTTGTTTCTTACTTGATCATGACTCGAATTCACTCTTGGAAATCCCGGATTGACGGATGATTGACTAAAGCGTACCAATACGGAGTTCGTCATGGTTTGGAACTGGCACGGTGATCGTTGTCCCCGGGAGTCTCTTCTGCATGACGATATGATTGCCCCGCTGATGTACTTCCAGAAAACCATGACGTGCAAGAATAATACAGACTTGCTTCCCAGAAAGAACGCGTAGCTTACCCAACGGTAACCTCGATTTGGGTTATATATACTGCTTCGTGTAACCGTGCCTGAATTTCTTCTTGAGATGCAGTTTCAAAAAAAAGCTCAAGTGCTTCTCTAAGATTATCACGGGCGTCAGCGACTGTTTCTCCTTGACTGGCGATATCAAGCTCTGGGCAGAGCGACACATATCCAGTCCCTTCACGTTCAATAATGGCTGTAAGCTGTCTTCGCATAATCCTTACTCTTAAAAGGTATCAATCATTGTATCTTGTAAAATGAACGAATTAACCGACTAACAGTACTGTAATGAACATTAAAGTATGCTGTAATTTCAAACATTGTGTAATGTCTCGTCTTGTATAACGCATTCATTACCTCTCACCTATCAGTAACGCCGGCAACAATTTCGTCCATTGATTTCTTGGGCGATTTCTTCGATCGCTTGGTAATATGAATACTATCACTTTGTTTCAAACTAATTAGGTTTGTTGCACTATGCAATGACTGACACCTTCTTCATGCTCCGAGTACACCGACAACTACGCCCTCGCTTGCATCGAGTTGGAGAACACTTGATGCAAATGATTTCGCTGCGTGCGTTCGACCAAGCTTGTCATCGGAAAGCTGTCGAACGGGGTTATCTGCAGCAAGCATGCCTTGCCGATCACCCTCTAATCGCTCTGGCACTGGAGGGGAAGGTATTGCATCTAGGACCGATTCAGTATCCTTGGGTTCTGATAAAATATTCGAGAGCCAGTTCATCATGTTGATTTATGTCGTCCAACTACAATTAGACATCCGAAATGATGTGATATATTACGTCAGAAGTAATATCCAATACTGCAGAATTCATTTTGTCTCCTTATTTTTTATGGAATTACCACCGATTTAGGTTTCATCACAAGAAGGTGTTAGATCCATAACCAAGAATTCTATTCTTGCGAAGCATAACCATCAACCGTCGTTTCGTGAAATTTATAGTTGAATCCGTGGATTAACCCTCACCGTATCCCTAAAAAAACCTTTAGAATGTCGGCCCTTTTCTTGAAATTATAACCCTTAGGTACACACTTTGATTACAACAGCCAATATCACCATGCAATTTGGTGCCAAGCCACTCTTTGAAAATGTTTCCGTAAAATTTGGCGGTGGTAATCGCTATGGTTTGATTGGCGCTAATGGTTGCGGCAAATCCACATTCATGAAAATTCTTGGCAAGGATCTTGAGCCCACTTCCGGTAATGTCGCAGTTGACAGCGGTGAACGGGTGGGAAAGCTGCGTCAGGATCAATTCGCTTTTGAAGATTGTTTCGTCATTGATACTGTACTCATGGGACATGCAGAATTATGGCACGTCAAACAAGAGCGTGACACCATTTATGATAACCCGAACGCCACTGAAGACGATTATCTGCATGCCGCCGAACTTGAGTCTCAATTTGCCGAACTGAATGGGTATTCTGCGGAAGCGCGCGCCGGGGAACTGCTTCTTGGGGTAGGCATTCCATCTTCCCAGCATCATGGATTGATGAGCGCGATTGCACCAGGATTCAAGTTACGCGTGTTATTGGCACAGGCTTTGTTTTCCAATCCGGATATCTTATTACTGGATGAACCGACCAATAACCTCGATATCAATACGATCCGCTGGCTGGAAGATGTCATCAATGCCAGCAAAAATACCATTATCATTATCTCCCATGACCGGCATTTTCTAAACAGCGTCTGCACGCATATGGCTGATCTGGATTACGGTGAGCTACGGATCTATCCCGGCAACTATGATGAATATATGATCGCCTCGACTCAGGTTCGCGAGCAAATGTTGGCCAATAATGCCAAGAAGAAAACGCAGATTGCGGATTTGCAGTCTTTTGTCAGCCGTTTCTCTGCAAATGCGTCGAAAGCCAAACAAGCAACTAGCCGTGTGCGGCAGATTGAGAAAATAAAACTTGAAGATGTAAAACCATCCAGTCGCCAATATCCTTTTATCCGGTTTGAAGTGGATGACAGGGATAAGCTGCATCGTCTGGCTGTTTCCATCAAAGCAATCAGCAAGGGTTTCCCAGGATTGGATAAACCTTTATTTGATCGGTTAAGCCTCGACATAGAAGCCGGCGAGAAAGTGGCCATCATTGGCCCTAACGGAATCGGAAAAACCACGCTACTGCGTTGCCTTGCAGGCGATCTGACACCAGATTCCGGAGAAATAAAATGGGCCGAGAAGGCGCGCCCCGGTTATTTCCCGCAAGATCATGCAGCTGATTTTGAAGAAACCCTGTCATTGACCGAGTGGATGGATCAGTGGCGGCAAGGCAATGATGATGATCAAACGATACGCGGCACACTGGGCCGATTATTGTTCTCAGGTGATGACGTAAAAAAATCCACCCGCGTGATTTCCGGCGGAGAGCAGGGCCGCATGCTCTTTGGCAAGTTGATTCTCCTGAAACCGAATATTTTGCTGATGGATGAACCGACCAATCATTTGGATATGGAATCCATCGAATCACTGAATAGCGCGCTTGAGAAATTTACCGGTACTTTGATTTTTATTTCCCATGACCGGGAATTCGTTTCTTCACTGGCCACGCGAATTCTTGAAATGAAACCGGATGGTATTAATGACTTCAAAGGTAATTACGAAGATTATCTTCAATCACAAGGAATTGAATAAATAGAAACGATGGGCATGAATTATCCTATTTTTTCAGCATTTTCAGTAACGTACCGGCTTTGCTTATGAACCCGTGGATGAGCCCGTGGCATTAAAACCAACCATTTATAAATTCAAAATTGCGCTGACCGACCTCAATCGCAATTATTACGATACGCTCAACCTGACCATTGCCCAGCATCCATCCGAAACGCTTGAGCGCATGATGGTGCGCATGCTCGCATTTTGTATCAATGCACAGGAATCTCTGGCGCTCACCAAAGGATTGAGTACCGTAGAAGAACCTGACCTATGGGCACATACCCCGGATGGTCGGATTGCCTTATGGATCGATGTCGGAGAGCCCGCCCCGGATCGAATCAAGAAAGCCACTCGGGTCGCACAAACCGTCAAAGTGTATAGTTTCAATTCCAAATCGAATGTCTGGTGGATGCAAGAACAAGCAAAATTCGCCCCACTGACCGCGGCTATTTTTCAGTTTCAATGGTCAAATATCCAGACATTGGCAAAACTGATGCAACGCACGATGGATATTTCCGTCACGATTACTGAGGAATCGGCTTATGTGGCCGCGGAATCGGGGGAGTGTGAAGTGAGCTGGGTGACGTTGAAGGGTTAGTGATTTTTGTGGAATCTAGTGGTGTGTGTATTTTTTGTGCTGAATTCTGGGTTTTGCCCCTGGTTCCAGTGCTCACTCATTTTCTTGATTAGCGACCTGACCCCATTGTCTGTGAGTTACCTTGCGCTTCCAATGCGAGTGATGTCGAACGTCGTGCTTCATATTTCAGGTGTGGCTAGAAGCGCCTAACGTTTGACATAAGGGGCGCGCTTTAGCGCGTCCCGCTTGATGGATGGGTTGTGGGCAAGTTACCATGAACCACCAGCAACCTCTACAGGGAATTCAGCCGTTGCCGGACTAACATGAAAAGGTGTCAGTCATTGTATCTTGCAAAATGAACGAATTGACCGACTAACAGTACTGTAATGAACATTAAAATACACTGCAATTTCAAACATTGTGTAATGTCCCGTTTTGTATATCGCATTCATTGCCTCTCCTCTGTCAGTAATGTCAGCAACAATTTCGTCCATTGGTTTCTTGGGCGATTTCTTCGATCGCTTTGTAATATGAATACTATCACTTTGTTTCAAGCTAATATGTTTTTGTACTTCACCAATAAAAGCATTATCGCCTAAATAGGTTTGTTGCACTATGCAATGACTGATACCTTTTGTTTCCTGCATGCACTATGCAATGACTGATACCTCTTACTTCAAAATACAATGGTAAGCCCTATTTTATGCTAGCACGACCTAACTTTACTCGTTATAGCATTTTGCCCTACGCCTAGCAGCAATAATTATTAGAATTTATAAATATATGGTTTTTTTGAACAAAATGTATATATGTAAAATTGATTTATTTTAATCTATTGATTTAAATGAAAATATTAATTTATTGACATACAGGAATGTCTAGCATAGAATGACGCCATTGCTAACTGTACGATAGCAGCAAAAACCACCATATACAAAAACAAGGCTTTATTATGGCAGAAGAGACACGGTCACCGATTCAAGAGGCGGTACAGAGTTTAGCAAACGCCCTTGAGTCATCGCAGAACAAATACAATCGGGCGCTTTACGATTCTCAACCGCCTGATATTCAGAATCAAATTCTTCAAAATGCTTATAACAATGGAATGTCTGTGGAAAAATTATCCACAATGACTGGAGTTCCTAAAAGCACAATTTATTCAAAAATCAAAACGAAATAACAGGGTGAAGGATGAAAGTCCTCCGCTATTAATGCCTTGCTTCTAGTTGCTATAACGAGCGATTCCATAATTTTTATATATCTTCCATACTTTTGGAATTAACAGCAACAAAAAGCACAAAGTGTTCAAGTCTTGTATTGCAACAAATGCAAAAAGGGAGAGTATTGCATTGCAAGACTTGACACCTCTGTGTGCACAAGCAATGGTGTCAAAAATTATCAAATTTTAATTTTTAAAGGATCTGAAAATGGTTGATTCATGGTGTGAGTCTCTTCGGTTGCCTAATGGCCGTAAAATATCTGGTGGTGCTGCTAGAAATCGAAGAATTGCAGATGCCGGTGGCATGGACTGCATAGTGGAAGAAGTAGCTCGTGATGCTGCTACTCGTGCACTTGCGCGGGCAAATGCAGCTGTAGAAACAAGGGTGATAATTACGAAATTGCAAAAAAGTAGCAAAAACAGGAATAAAATTGCGGCGACCTAAAAACAATTATCTCCGCTGCAAGCAACGGGGAATTACGCCGCTTTTCCCTACGGGGCGACCGCCTTTGATGTTTTTAACGCCCCAAGGGAGCGGGGAATTAAACCCGAAGAGATTAAATTTTGAGTTTAAAAATTAGAAATAATGGGATCAAATCTTGCGATGCAACACCTAACTTTCTCTACTTTTTAACGATCCGAGTGACAGTAACGTAATGCGATCTAAATTCATCCGCGATCTGCTCTTAGTGGTCTCGTCATAGTAGATTCCTTAATTTCTACGAGCCAAAGAGTAATTCAATACCTGTTGTAATGCAAGACCTGACCACCCTCATTGGGTAAGCCGCGTAGTTTAATGCGTTGGCTTGACCTGTTTGTTATGCGCTTCTCCTTGATAGAAACTTGGTATCTGCTCTGGCTTCAGCACACCCAATGCCACAAGCATTATGAGCAGGCCGGCCAAGATGATTGAGCCAGAACCCCAAGCAGACTTAAACCTAATATGAATACTCACAGCCAGCCATAAACTAGAGCAAAATCCGAATAAAAATAGCATTATTCTTATTTTTGTATGCTCATCTGTAACAAACACTAAAACTGTAAATGAAACTACAAACAATACAGACGGAATAATAAGCCAGCGCTTTTGCAGGGCAGGTTCTGGCTTCTGAAAGTAATCTAAAGGATTAAGTCCATTGTTTTGGAAAAAATTATTTACTTCTTCGGGCGTTCCTTCAACTGGCCCTATTTTCATTTTGAGGCTCTCCCCGAGTTGGGAAGAAGATCTGATACGTCTTTTTCTGCGGCGGAATCACTCCACTGTTTAGGGTTGCTCTCCTTGATATAAATTATGCGATTATCTTCAAGAATTGTGTTTGTTCCTCCAAAGGAAAATCCCTCTAAGTTCCCGCCAAATGCATGTTGTTTGATCTTTGATAGAGCAGAACCCAACGATTTGCTTTGTTCTTGGTAGATATCATCATTTTCGATATTTAAGCCGATAATAAATTCGAGAATAGCTCCTCCGTCTTCTGAAGGATAAACGTTACAAAGAATTCCTATATCTGGTTTTAAGTAAGGAGTAATTCTTCGCCTGAAATTATTTAACGTGAGTTCGACATAAGAATCACAACCCTACAAGTGGAAGAGCTTGAGTGAATCTGATATTAAGTGAAGGTTTCTTCTCGCGGAACGTGTAAGC
>NZ_FNPJ01000031.1 GCF_900107265.1 Nitrosomonas sp. Nm33
CCAGTGCACTTCCAGCCTTATGATACAGCCGGGCATCTGTCGGGTAATTGATCGCTTTTTCCTGCACCGTGCTATCCACGTTTACTGCTGTGAGCAATGTCTTTGATACGGTCTGCGTGGCAATGCAAGCTATACAAAAAAACACCCCACCAGCATGCTGCGGGGTGTAAAGGCTTCGTCACAAAATCATCTACTATCTTGCTAGAAACAAGGAGGGAAATACTATCTATCTAACAATGATTCCTCTCTTTTCTTCCAATTCTTTCACTACCTGTGTTCAAATCGTTAGAAACCAATTCCAAGGTAGCCACCGGCAGTCATGCCACTAAGATTAACGCCATCAAATTTACCAAAAACCTCATGATAGCGTGCATCAACGCCTAGAACAAAATTCTTCCAGAATCGATAATCTGCCCCTACAGCAACCATATAGCCAGGATTCGCCACGTATGAGACAGACTCAGTCGCTGGACTCACCACATGCATTGCTATTCCTGCAGGAATAATCCAAGGTCTAAAGTTGCTGCCTTCCATGAATTTAATTTTCGGCGCTGCTGTCAACGTAAATTGACTAATTGTCACACTCCGCGGATTAAAGGCTCCTCCTGCTAATTGAGATGGAGCATTGGCCAGCGCATTACCCTGCGAATGACCAAACCTTTTGTATTCAAACATCAATTCAGCAAGGACCTCTGTCCCGGGTAGAAAGCCCCACACATCTTTTGTTAGACTAAAATCAAAACCTGCACCGACATACCAGCCATCATTGCCTCCTGGATCTTGCGCACCGAGAGGCACAACATTACTTTGCAGGGATGCGCCATTACGCTCCTGCAAGTTATGCGCATAGCCGCCACGGAAGAAAATCATATGATGGTGTTTACTCTCTTGCTCTTCTACTTTCTTAATCACCCGATCTTCCCGGACAATCTCTTCTTTTACTTTCTTAATCTCCTGCTGATTTTCTTCTTTTACTTTCTTAATCTCCTGCTGATCTTGAGCAGCTTTGCTTTTCACTTGATTGAGCTCATCCCGAATAGCTTTTAGCTGTCCTTCTAATAACTTGATTTGCTGTTCTAAACCTTCAGTTGATGTTCCACCATGAGCAATCGCTTGGGGGGAGCCCGTTACTAATGCAATAACTAATGAACTAACAGCGACACTGGCGATTCTTGTTTTGTGACGGAATTGCTTCATTTCGCTCTCCTTTCCATTTATTTTTATTTATTAACGGCAAACTATGGGTTGATCATAAGAAAACATTACTGCCCCTGCTTTGATCTAAATCAAGCAATCAAGTTCTATCTCAACAAAATTTTAGGGGCTGTAGTAGATTAGCTTAGTTGATAAGCTAATCTACTACAGCCCCTAAATTCCTTCTCTGTTTGTGCTTATTTAGATCTTAGCTTTTGTATAAAGTACATTACTTAAGCTAAATAAAATGTGAAGATGAGCTAGTTTTGAACAAACCAAATGAAATTTTGGGTTATCACTTATGATAACAATGTCAATATGCCAAACTTACTGATATAAATTCATTAAACTAAACTTAAAGGGCTGTAGTAGATTAGCTTATCAACTAAGCTAATCTACTACAGCCCCAAATTTTATTTATTCCAGCACAAAATATACCCATGATCCATTGGCTAACTCCCAATCCAGAATATTTTCCACCGCTAGAAATGGCGCTTGATGAACCCAATGGTTTACTTGCCGCTGGCGGCGACTTATCACCACAGCGCCTGCTGACTGCTTATCGTTGTGGAATCTTCCCATGGTTCAATCAGGAAGAACCCATCCTGTGGTGGAGTCCAAATCCACGTATGGTATTATTTCCTGGTGAGCTTAAAATTTCCCGTTCACTTCATAAAACACTGAAGAAACATCATTACGAAATTCGGTGCGACAGTGCTTTTACCCAGGTTATGCAAGCCTGTGCAGCCTCTCGCAAGGAACAGGAAGGTACATGGATACACCCGGAAATGATTTCAGCTTATACTGTGCTGCATCAAATGGGTGTGGCTCACTCGGTGGAAACCTGGATTGAGGGAAAATTGGCAGGAGGATTGTATGGGATTGCTCAAGGGAAAATGTTCTTTGGGGAATCGATGTTCTCCCGCGTTACTGACGCTTCCAAAATTGCCTTTGTGCACCTGGTAAAACAATTGGAACGCTGGAACTTTGGTATGATTGACTGTCAGATGAAAACGAGACACCTTACTTCATTAGGTGCCAGAGAAATTCCTCGCATTGAATTTGCTCAAATATTAAATAACTTAGTCGCCGTTCCAGAAAAACTTGGGAAATGGCATTTTGATTATGTCTATCCAGAATGATGCTATCTTGCCGGTTATGAAATTTCATACTACTGAATTTTATCCATGCAGCTATTTGCCCAGCAAACTTGCCCGTTCACAAATTGTGCTACCAGATCACCTGATAGATGCACCGACCTATGCTCAACTAATCAAAATCGGTTTCCGCCGCAGTGGTAATTTTGTTTACCGCCCAAACTGTGAGCAGTGTGAAGCTTGCGTTCCGGTACGCATCATTGTTGATCAGTTTTCGTCTAACCGGGCACAACGCAGAGCTTGGAGACAACATCAACATTTGGTGGCCACACACCATAAATTGCATTACCATCCTGATCATTACCGTCTTTATCGTCGTTATCAAGTGAAACGCCATGCTAACGGCGGCATGGATTATGATAGTCGCGATCAATATTGCAATTTTTTGCTGCAAAGCAACGTCGATTCTAGGCTCATTACCTTCCATGAAAATGATCAACTGCGCATGATCAGTATCGTTGATCAATTACCGGATGGCCTCTCTTCAGTATATACTTTTTACGATCCAGATGTTTCCAATGCAAGTTTTGGTACTTTTAATATTTTGTGGCAGATAGAACAATGCCGCATCAAGAAACTGCCTTTTCTTTATTTGGGCTACTGGATTGGTGAAAGCCGAAAAATGAGTTATAAAGCCAATTTCCAACCCTTACAAATCCTGCAAGACGGACAATGGCAAACCTTTAACAATCCTTCTCTTCAGAATGATCCTATAGATTGCCCTACTTAATTCGGCCGCTTTCGGGATAAAATAAGTTTCAATGCTATATAGTCTTTTTCGTCCGCTGCTATTCACGCTAGGCCCAGAAGCAGCACATACCCTTTCTCTTAGTGCATTACAACACCTGCAAAACTTTGGATTGCTCCCAAGTCGCTCGTTTGCCTGTAAATCCCGTAGGATAATGGGTTTAGATTTTCCCAATCCTGTTGGCCTTGCAGCCGGATTAGATAAAAATGGCGATTACATTGATGCCCTTGCAAAGTTGGGATTTGGCTTTATCGAAGTGGGCACGGTAACACCTCGTCCACAGCCGGGTAATCCACGGCCGCGTCTATTTCGTCTTCCTCAAGCACAGGCAATTATCAATCGCATGGGTTTTAATAACCACGGTATCGATTACCTGATCGAAAATATTAAGCGTTCTAATTTTCAGGGCATCCTGGGTGTTAACATTGGTAAGAATTTTGATACACCGCTAGAGAAAGCAGCAGAAGATTATTTGATTTGTTTTCAAAAGACTTATCGTTATGCCAGCTACGTGACCATCAACATTTCTTCACCCAATACCCGCAATTTAAGACAATTACAAAATACTGCCGAGCTTGAGCACTTATTGCATCTATTAAAAATAGAGCAAACAAAACTTAGTGATCAATATGGTAAATATACGCCATTAGTCATAAAAATTGCACCCGATATGGAATCATCGCAACTGGAAGCGATCGCTCAGCAGTTAATAAAATACCAAATTGATGGCGTTATTGCTACCAACACTACTATTTCACGTCAAAATTTAGAACATCTACCACTTTCCAGTGAGACAGGTGGTTTAAGTGGCGCACCACTCAAACCACTCAGTACCGAAGTGATTAGAAAATTACATGCTTTGCTGCAAGAAACCATACCCATTATCGGTGTCGGCGGCATCATGTCTGCTGAAGATGCAAAGGAAAAAATAGAAGCGGGAGCGAATCTGATCCAAATCTACACAGGTTTGATTTATCATGGCCCTGATCTGATAGGCCAATCTGTTGAAGCAATTTGCACTTTCTGCCATGATGTCTGATAAACACAAATTAATAGAACAAATTGATGCAATTCTGCCACAAACACAATGTGGTCAATGTGGCTTTTCAGGCTGTCTACCTTATGCTACTGCTATTGCAGAAGGTCATGCCGATATCAATCAATGCCCACCCGGAGATGTAGAAGGTATCCGGAAACTTGCTGCCTTACTCGGTGTAGCTTTCAAACCTTTAAATACAGCACATGGCGTACCCAAACCTAAATCGGTTGCTTTTATCAACGAAGAGCAATGCATTGGCTGTACATTCTGTATACAGGCCTGTCCTGTCGATGCGATTGTAGGTGCCGCCAAACAGGTCCATACGGTCATCACAGAAGAATGTACCGGTTGTGAGCTATGTGTGGCTCCCTGTCCGGTAGACTGTATTAGCATGATCCCCGTTACACCCCATCCTGGAAACCAGGCTCAGGAAATGAAACAGCAAGCTGCTGATAGGGCCCGAGTACGCCATCAATTTAGATTACAAAGACTTGAGCGTGACAAACGAATACAAACTGAGAAATTTGCACAAAAATCACCGGTGGTAAAAGAATCTCAATCTGCCACAGAAAATGCCCATCTGAAAAAAGCAGCCATTCAAGCAGCATTAACGCAAGCCCTTGCAAGCCGCACCGAAACAATTGATCAAAAATAATCACTCCAGACCATGAATGCCGCTAAACGTTACGAGATTTTCACGCGCTTCAAAGCTGCCAATCCTCACCCCACAACTGAACTTGAATACACTACACCATTCGAGCTACTGATAGCTGTAATACTTTCAGCACAAGCCACGGACAAGAGTGTCAATCTGGCAACAAAAAAGCTGTTCCTATTGGCTAACACCCCCGAGAAAATGGTAGCACTGGATGAAGCTGGGTTAAGTAGTCTGATCAAAAGCATTGGTTTATATAGGACAAAAGCAAAAAATATCCTTGCAACGTGTCAATTACTCATCCAACATCATTGCAGTCAGGTACCGAAAACACGAGATGAACTTGAAAAGCTACCAGGGGTCGGGCGCAAAACTGCCAATGTGATTTTAAATACTGCCTTCGGTGAGCCGACCATTGCTGTCGATACTCATATTTTTCGTGTTGCCAATCGAACAGGCCTTGCCCGTGGCAGAAATGTGCGTGTGGTTGAGGATAAACTCATGAAGTTTGTACCCGTTGAATTTCGCCATGATGCCCATCATTGGTTAATTCTGCATGGACGTTATGTATGCAAGGCAAGAAAACCCGCATGTAGTTATTGCTGCATTAATGATTTATGTGAGTTTGATGAAAAGAACTGGGATTGTATCCCATTGGTTTCCTAAATGTTTAATCCATCGAGAGAGCAGGTTCGCCAACTATTCTTTGACACCTGGCGTAAATACCGCCAAAAAGAAATCCTGTCTGGCATTGAAAACATCGCACTGGGAGTAATCTTGTTGCATCCTGAATATCAAGAGATGCTTGATGATAGCGAGCGTTATCGTGATAAAAACTATTTTCCAGAGATGGGAGAAACCAATCCCTTTCTTCATATGAGCATGCATATTGCTATTAAAGAGCAGCTTTCCATTGATCAGCCGGTTGGGATTCGCAAGAAATTTGAACTTTTACTTAAGAAAACTGGAAATGAGCACGATGCAACTCATCTGATCATTGAATGTCTCGCTGAAATGCTTTGGCAGGCGCAACGCAATCAAACACCACCGGATGCTCAGATTTACTTTGATTGTCTGGATAAATGGATAGGTAAATCAGATCAATAAAAAAACGGAATGTATGAAATCACACATTCCGTTTTAATTCCGTTTTTATATTATATTTCTTTTTGAATAAGCGAGATATGATCTCCTCGCTCATTCACGGAATAAATTATTTCTTCACATATAGACCAGATTGGCTGGAGAAATAAAAAGCCAGACTTTCAATGTCTTCGTTGCTCAACGGTGCAGCCATTCCAGCCATGATAGGATCTTTACGCTCGCCAGTTTTATAGTCTTTTAAGGCTTTCTCAAGATAAGTTCTGGGTTGACCAGCAATTATAGGGAAATTTGGGGCAGCGCTATTACCATCGGCTCCATGACAGGAAGCACACACCTCTGCAGCTTTTTTCTTGCCAGCTTCGATATCGGCTGCAATACTGTGCCCGGAAAAGAGTAATACCACACCGCTTACTGCGGCAACAACAAAATTTTTCATGTCCTTGTCCTTGCATAAATGGGAAAATTATTTACTTGCGTAATAAGCAGCCAAATCTTCAATATCTTGATCGGAAAGGGTAGCTGCAATTCCACTCATTTGGGGATGTTTACGTTCTCCTGACTTATAATCTCTCAGTGCTTTAGCTAAATAAACTTCATGTTGCCCACCGAGTTTCGGAACATGATAAACAACAGGATAAGATGTGCGATACCCCTCTATTCCATGGCAACCCACACACATGGAAATTTTGGCTTTGGCTGCTTCAGCATTACCGGTTGCCTGTACTACACCAGAAAATGCCAGAGACATGCCAGTAGCAAGTAATAATTTAACAGCTGCTGACTTTTTCACTTTGTGCCTCCTCCTCTCAAAAATGTAAACTTTAAACGATGAGTGATGTTAAGTCAATGAATATTCATGTTAAGTCAATGAATATAATAGTAATCTCCCTGTTGCGGATAGGGAAATTATCTACGGTAATCTCCAAACAATCTTCTTCTAACTTCATGCTGTTGATTGCTTGGATTCCAATTCTTCCCAGCGTGCAAAGCACTTTGCCAGTTCTTGCTCTATTGCAGAAAATCGCATTTGTAAAGCCTTAGCCTCCTCAGGGAAATTTCGATAAATTGCAGGATCACTCAATCGCGTAGTAATAGATGATTGCTCCCTTTCCAGTAAATCAATTTTTTCTGGCAAAGCTGCAAGTTCACGTGCTTCTTGGTAGCTCAATTTAATACGAGACGTAGATTTAGTTCTTTTGTCCTGGGAAACCGAAGAAGATTTAGGCGTAGCCCCTTTCTGCTGAAGTGCCATCTCTCCAGAATGTTTACTCTGGACCCAATCCTCGTATCCTCCCACATATTCTCTCAAAATGCCATTCCCTTCAAAGGCAATTACCTGGGTCACTACATTGTCGAGAAATGCGCGATCATGACTGACTAGAAACAATGTACCGGCATAATTTTGTAGCAGCATTTCTAGTAATTCAAGCGTTTCGATATCGAGATCATTGGTTGGCTCGTCCAACACTAACACATTAGCTGGTCGTGTAAATAAGCGAGCCAGCAGCAGCCGATTACGCTCGCCACCTGACAACGATTTGACTATTGAGCGAGCACGCTGCGGGGCAAATAAAAAATCTTCCAGATAACTAATAACATGCTTACGCTCACCATTAATCTCTATGAAATCAGATCCCTGGCTGATTGATTCTACTAACGTTAGCTCCTCGTTTAACTGCTCACGCATTTGATCGAAATAGGCCACCGTTAGCTTAGTTCCCTTACGTATGCTTCCTGAATCGGGTTTCAACTCCCCCAATATAAGCTTTAATAAAGTTGATTTTCCAGCACCATTCGGACCCAATAACCCAACCCGATCGCCCCGCATGATCCGACAAGAAAAATCTCTGATAATGGTCTTATCGTCGTAGCTTTTGGAAACATGCTCTAGTTCTGCGACTAATTGGCCTGAACGTTCTCCTTGTTCGATGGTAAAGTTAACCGATCCAACTCGCTCACGTCTGGCTGCCCGTTCCAGACGTAATGCTTCCAATTGTCTTACTCTACCTTCATTGCGCGTACATCTCGCCTGAACACCTTTACGTATCCAGATTTCTTCTTGTGCCAGCACTTTATCAAATTTCTGATGATGCACCGCTTCAATTTGAAGAATCTCAGCTTTCTTCTGTTGGTAAACCGCAAAACTCCCTGGAAAATTCTCTAGATGTCCACGATCAAGTTCAATAATCCGCGTAACAACATTATCTAGAAAACGGCGATCATGCGTGATAAAAATGACACTACCTGGAAAATCTTTGAGTAAACTTTCTAGCCATATGATAGACGAAAAATCGAGATGATTGGTCGGTTCATCCAACAGCAGCACATCTGGCATTACTACCAGGGCACGTGCAAGCGCCACTCGTTTTTTTACGCCACCTGAAAGACTTTCTACCCGCGCATCGGGAAGCAACCCGAGCTGATTAATCACAGTCTCTACTCTGGTTTGGATACGCCAACCATCCTGCGCCTCCAGTATATTTTGCAAATCCTGCAGGTGTTCGAGCAGTGCCTGTGTATTTTCTCCGCTTGCACTTAAAGCATGTGAAATCTCATGATATTCGAGCAGTACTTGGCTTAGATTTCCAAGTCCTTTGGACACTTCCTGAAATACTGTACTCCCACCTTCAAATTGTGGTTCCTGTGGCACATAGACCAATTTCAATTCTGAAGCGTACCAGAGCTTGCCATCATCCAGCTTAATCTCCCCTGCTATTGCACGTAGAAGACTCGATTTACCACTACCATTACGGCCAATTAAACCTATACGCTCCCCCGCATCAAGTTGCAAATTTACATGATTCAGTAATGCATGGTGACCAAATGCCAAACTGGCATTCTCAAGTGTTATGAGAGGCATAAAAAAAATAAGAAAATTCAGTAAGACAAGAAAATTAGCAAGCGTGTCATTCTTTCACGAATTACAGGATTCAGTAAAATAATTCTTTTATATAGGTCTCTTCTATTCAAATCATTCTAAAAAGAATGGAGCCCGAAGGCTCCACCTTATTACTCAGTTAAAGTCACATTAATTTTCTTGGGTTGGACTGATTCTCGTTTGGGAATAACAATCTCCAGCACACCGTGTTTAGAAACAGCAGAGATAGCGTTCGGGTTTGCCGTATCTGGCAAACTAAAGCGTCGATAAAAAGAGCCATACGTTCTCTCAACACGCTTGTAACCCTCTTTTTCAGTCTTAGCTTCGGTTTTTTTCTCACCCTTAATCGTCAATACCCCATTCTCCATACTGATGTCTATCTCCTCTGGCTTAACCCCAGGCAGATCAGCGAGTAACACAAACTTATCAGGTTCTTCCTTGATATCCACCGCTGGAACCCACTCCGCCGTAGCAGAGGAACCTTCTCTTGCCGCATCACCTCGCATCTGCTCGAGTTCTTTCTGAAGTTGAGTCAATAATCCCCAAGGTTCATAACGCATAATAGCCATTTGATAATCTCCATATCACAATAAAAGTACCTTTAATCGGGTTGCCACAAAGTATCTCCATGCAGCATACCTGCCTACCTCATCTTGCGAAAAGATTTTTATATCAAGGAAATGCTTCTGAAAAAATTTTTAGTTTCACTCTGCCATTTTCCATTTACGCCATGTCTTTTCTCATGTCTGTAAATTTGGAAAGCACCTTGATACCTACCATTGATCATATAAAGAAACAATGAGCACTTGTCGTACTTATCGTAATATAGGAACGCTCATTTTATTTTCAACCTAGGCAAAACAAATATATCAATGAATGCTAAATCTCATTTTCCAATCACACTACGAGCATATCAGGGCACTAATTGGTAGAAAATTTACTCTATATTAATCTTGATAAACTTCTTTCTTCAGGTATTCAAATAAGCCGTAAACATAATCAAAATTTTTCAGCATGATGAGGAGAAATAGTATGATCAGAAACCCTCGTACCAAACGCATTTTATCTATTTCGCTATTCATTATAGGGTGCGTATTCATCTTACTGGCACCGGAAGATGCATGGCTTGGAGTGGTCCTTCTCAGCATTGGTTTAGGTGTAGAAATTGGCGCACTGATATTTAGACATCGCAAATAAAAAATATCCAGATTTCGTATCTCATTCTGTTCTGGATCTATTCATTATGTAAGTGACGATCCTTCATCCTTCAGTTTAATTGTTTGATGATGGCCTATACGATGGCGAATATGCAGCCCTTTCCTGATCAATGCTGCTTCAAAATCACAAAAGCTTCCTGCCGCCATTTCATACTTTTTCCACAACTCTTGCAAATAAGTAACTACCTCACCAGAATCACAGTTGATATTAGCTGGAAGATAACCAAGCATTTGGGCCGCTATAAATGCGAGTGGGGAAAGTGGTGGATCTGCTTTTCGCCACTTGCCACGTAATTCGCGTAAGAAAATATGAGTAGTTACTTTACCTATCCCTTTGCCTAAATCCATAATGCACCGCTCTAAATCATCGGAATCACTAGCTGCAGCATGGAGCATATTGAAATCTCCGTCATATCTTTCAAGCAAAGCACGATTTACATCGAGCAGTTTAGTTGCGGTTTTATAGTCATAGCGCACATACCCTCCCTGATCGAGAAGGGTGACAAGCTTGTCCCAGCCACTGTCAATCATTCTCTTTGGCATCAGAATATCGTTATCTGCAAATGTGTGCCAGGTACGAGCAGCAACACTTTCTGGAATAGGGGCGCCATAGAGTACCGCAGCAATAAACCATTTGTAGATTTCATCAGGATTCAAGCCATCGAGATTTATTCCTAGCTTTACCGCATAGCTTCCACCCCATCTTGCCACTAAATTTGAATGGGACTCTTTTAGATCAATAATTTCTTTTTCTTTACTCATATATGCGTTATAAAAGTAGGATGCCAGTTTTTCTCATCAAGTCAGTTATTGATAGCCGTTGATTGATAATTTGCAGAAGGAGACAGAACATGAAACACTATCGTGAAAATAATCCAGGAAGTGCTGGTTGTATTTATCTTTTCCATCTAGTAGTAGCATTATTCACAATCACGCTTTTTTTCATCCCCATTCAAACTAGCCGTGCAGAAACGAGCACGTCTCAAATTAAGGAGGAAAATATTATGACACTCACACTGACATCTCCTTCCTTTTCCCATAATGACATGATTCCGAGCAAATACACTTGTGACAACCAAGATATTTCCCCGGCCCTTTCATGGTCAGGAGTACCTGATCACACCAAAAGTCTCGTGCTGATCGTCGATGATCCAGATGCGCCTGATCCCGCCGCTCCTAAAATGACCTGGGTACATTGGGTGCTATACAACATCCCCCCAGAGGTTAATGGTCTGCCCGAAAATGTCCCAGCAAATGAACTGCCAGCAGGAACCTTACAGGGAATTAATGATTGGAAGCGTACTGGTTATGGCGGCCCCTGCCCACCCATAGGCATTCATCGCTATTTCCATAAACTTTATGCGCTAGATACTGTGCTACCTGATTTAAAGCATCCAACTAAATCGGCGCTGGAAAAGGCCATGCAAGGCCATATTATTATGCAGACAGAATTGATTGGGCGCTATCAGCGGGGTCATCATAAATAAATTAAATTATTGAATGAGACTTATGAGACATTCTTAAAAATCGGTCAATACCTAATCAATCAATAGACATCATAATCTAGCAATGCTCTTATTGACCGGTTCTGGCGATTTTCGTTTTGGTATTATGCTGCAAGCAATATACGAAGAGGTTCTTAACAACGTGAAGAGAATTAGTTTGATCATTCTTCCTAATGAGAGGAAGAATGATCAAACCAAAAGTAGCTAAAATTATCCACAAATTTTTTAGCAGGGCAAAATAAGTAAAAATTATCGCTAGAAATTCTTACAATTAAAGTGATTAATTTTCTTTAATTAACGTACCCACACCTTCATCGGTCAATATTTCCAGCAAAAGTGCATGCACTACCCGACCATCAATAATATGGCAGGATTTAACACCATTTTTTACTGCATCAAGTGCCGAGCCGATTTTGGGCAACATTCCTCCTGAAATGGTTCCATCTGCAAATAATTCATCGACTCTTTTAGCAGTCAGTCCAGTAAGTAGATTGCCATTTTTATCAAGCACACCAGGTGTGTTCGTGAGGAGTATCAATTTTTCAGCCTTCAAAATTTCTGCAAGCTTGCCTGCAACTAAATCGGCATTAATGTTGTAGGATTGGCCATCCTCACCAACACCAATCGGTGCTATTACAGGAATAAAATCATGTGTATCAAGTAACGCGATGAGGGAAGGATCGATATGCTCAATTTCACCTACTTGGCCAATATTGATCCATTCTCCTACTTTCTCTTTGTCTTGAATAAGCATTTTTTTTGCTCGAATAAAAGCACCATCTTTACCAGTCAAACCCACTGCGCGGCCACCATGGCGGTTAATAAGATTGACAATTTCCTTATTGACCAATCCACCCAGCACCATCTCGACGACATCCATGGTTTCTGCATCGGTTACTCTCATTCCTTGAATAAAGACACCTTCTTTTCCAACACGCTTTAGCATCTGATCGATCTGAGGCCCGCCGCCGTGAACAATAACCGGATTCATCCCAACCAGTTTTAGTAACACAACATCACGTGCAAAACCCTGTTTGAGATCTTCTTCAACCATTGCATTACCACCGTATTTGATAACGATGGTTTTATTATGGAAACGCTGTATATAAGGAAGCGCTTCCGCAAGAATTTTGGCTTTTTCTTTTGCAGTAGATGAAGATAACGTCATTTTATATTCCTATAAATATTTTCTAGTAAGATACTTTTTATAGTATAGAGAAGACATAAATCAGTATTTATTACGTCAATTCAAATTGGATTATATTTACTGATTTTATAGATAACCGTATTAAGGCTATATAAAATTACTTTTTAAATGCTTGAATTTGATTACTTTCTGCGTCAAATTTATTTTTTATGATTGCGCATTATATAAAATAAGGAAGAGTATTATTGATAAGCTAAGTGATAATCGATAATTGGGTATAAATTTATATTATTTAAAAACAATCTAATTATTAGTAAAATTTCTGATTTAACTTTATTTTACTGTAATATCAAGAATAGATTTACTTAAAGCGAAGCTAATGAATAACTCAAAATATTATCCTTTACTACTGATTTCACTCTTACCTATCTTGAGCGGCTGTGTACCCCTTGTGGCCACTGGAGTAGGTGTAGGCGCAGGAACGGGCGCTCTTATGAGCGAGGATCGCAGAAGTAGTGGCACGTTTATAGACGATCAAGCGATAGAACTTAAAACGAGCAGGAAAATCCACGAACAGCTCGGTAGTGATGTCCGTATTAGTGTTACCAGCTTTAATCGGAATGTGCTCTTGACTGGAGAAGCACCAAATGAATCTATGAAGAGTGAAGCAGAAAAACTTGCTACGAGCGTTGATAATGTTCGGAAGATCTATAATGAAATTACCATATCCGAAAAAAGTGCCTTATCTTCACGCACTAATGATTCTTTGATCACCTCTAAAGTTATAGGACGTTTTCTAAATGAAAGAAAATTTCAAATTAATTACGTGAAAGTAGTTACTGAAAATAGTGTTGTTTATTTGCTTGGGATGGTTACGCGTGAAGAAGCAGAAAATGCCGCACAAATTGCCAGTACTACCGCGGGAGCAAGAAAGGTCGTTAAGGTATTCGAATATTTAAATTAAAATTATTTATCATCGACAACCGGTGTAAATGTGCTGCCATTAGAATTTATCGCTCAGCTATATGAGTTATTTCCTCCTGAACGAATTTATACCGACCCCGTAGAGTGTTATACATACGCCTACGATAACAGTAGAAAAATTTTCCCACCAGACGCCGTGGTCTTTCCGCTTACGACTGAAGAGGTAGTCGCTGTCGTTTTGCTTTGTAATGCGAATAAAATTCCTCTGACACCCCGTGGGCGAGGGACAGGCACATCGGGAGGTAGCCTGCCAGAAAAAGGTGGAGTTGCATTATCCTTAGAACGAATGGTACGAATTATCAGTGTTGATCCAGCAAATCGAGTCGTTATTGCAGAACCTGGAGTATTGAATCAGGAGATACAAAATGCAGTTAAACCATACGGTTTTTTCTGGCCTCCCGACCCTTCAAGTGCGAGTTTTTCAACTATCGGAGGAAACCTCGCCACCAGTGCTGGTGGTCCTCATGCTGTGAAATATGGCACAACTCGTGATCACGTTTTGGGATTAAAAGCAGTAACCGGTGCAGGTGAAGTGATTAAGACAGGCTGCTATACAACTAAGGGAGTTGTTGGGTATGATCTCACGAGACTACTCATTGGTTCTGAAGGGACCTTAGCTGTTATCACAGAAGCCACCCTTAAGCTGACCCCTTTGCCCGAGAAGCAAGGAGGTCTGGTAGCATATTATCGTGATGCCATCAGCTGTGCAGCTGCCATTGTGGCGATTATGGGTATATCCAAAGGACCCAGTGCCCTGGAGTTTCTGGATGCAGGCTCGTTAAGCCTTATCCGTGCACGTTTTCCTGATTTACTACCGACTCATTGCCAAGCAATGCTAATGATCGAAGTAGACGGCTCACAATATGAAATCTCTGAAACCATTGACGCCATCTTATCAGCCTGCAGTAATTCCGGCCTATTGCAAGCTGAACAAGTTATCAATTCTGAAAATCTATGGAAAGCTAGAAAAGCTTTGTCGCCTCTATTGCGTGATATTGCACCAAAAAAAATTAATGAAGATGTAGTGGTACCTGTTAATACACTACCTCAATTTTTAGACGAATTAACCAAACTTGCGACCCAGTATCGAATTGCTAATGTAAATTTTGGCCACGCTGGTAATGGCAATATTCACGTTAACCTACTCATTAATCCTGACGATATAGAAGAAAACCACCGTGCCGAAAAATGCTTGAATGAAATATTTGATCTAGTCATCAGGCTTAATGGAACGCTTTCTGGTGAACATGGTATTGGCAGTGAAAAACGTGCTTATATCCACAAGGAAATTGATTCCACAACGTTGACTTTAATGAAAAAAATCAAATCTCTATTTGACCCCAACGATATTCTTAATCCCGGCAAATTATTTCCATGAAATAAAAAAGCCCCGTCTTTCAAGACGAGGCTTTTTACCAAAAGATGTGCTACTCTAAAACTTATAATAATGATCAACCAGTAAAACTACAAATAACAGAGCTAGATAGAGAATCGAATATCTAAATGTAGTGCGCCCAAGCTGATCACTGTATTTGAGGTATATCTGCAAAGCGTAGTAAAGAAATATAGCATCAAGTACTAGTGCCCCTATCAAATAAATCAATCCACTCATCTGTGAAATATAAGGAAGTACCGTAACAACACAAAGTATGAGTGTGTATAACAATACATGCAGACGCGTAAACTTATCTCCATGCGTCACTGGCAGCATGGGCATACCAATCTGAGCATATTCATTCTTTCTGTATAATGCTAACGCCCAAAAATGAGGTGGTGTCCAGGCAAAAATAATTAAAAATAACAATAATGCATCGGGAGAAATTTGGCCAGTTACCGCAGCCCATCCTAGAACAGGCGGCATTGCGCCAGACGCTCCACCTATCACAATATTTTGAGGAGTCAGTGGTTTAAGTATTACTGTATAGATAATTGCATAACCAACAAATGTGCCTAACGTCAGCCACATAGTTAAAGGATTTACCCAGTGATGAAGTATGAATAATCCTGAACCACCTATCAATCCCAGGAAAAATAGTGTTTCTGGAACACTGACTTTGCCCTGCGGAAGTGGGCGTCCACGGGTTCGCGCCATCACGGCATCAAACTTTTGCTCTACCAGGCAATTTAATGCAGCAGCTGCCCCAGCGACTAAAGCTATACCGAGCGTTCCAAAAAATAGAATATCGATTGGAACCGCGCCGGGAACAGCTAAAAACATACCTATTACTGCCGTAAAAACTATGAGCGATACTACCCGAGGTTTTGTAAGCCGATAGAATTGATTTATTCTTGATGTTGTTTGTCGCCACACTAAACTAGCACTCATTCCATACGCCTCCTAAACAATCATGTTTGATCTATATTCTTTGATTTACTTACTACATACTCTTATTAACGCTGCCACGCACTAAAATACATGGATAACAAACTCAGTGTTCAAAATGAGAAAGCTTTAATAGAAGCTTCACATCTTTCGAAATTTTCGTAGGATCAGCATCTTTTGGGAATCTCATCATTAAATTGCCCATCGGATCAACCACATAAATATGATTGCGCTGCGACAATACGGTAGGAAATTCGTTAAGCAAATCGCTATCTTTTGCACTTAGAAGTACCGTACCTTCGTATTCATTCTTAATATCCTGATCAGGAACATAATGATCATTAATTAACCATATTCTTTCAATCCGATCTTTTTCTGTGTTTTGAACTAGACGAACTTGCCTCATTTGATAAAGCTTCTTTTGACAGTACTCATCACATTGTCCAGAATCGATAGTAATTAATGACCATTTCCCGTGCATATTTCGTGCACGAAAGATAGTGTTATTCTCGATATTAAGTGCTTGGCCTGTTAATGGTTTTACTTCTAACAATTCACCATAATTGACCGTACCTTCCGGACGAATTTCTAGTACGTGAAAGAAATATGATGCAATGACCGGAGACAGCATCACTAGCGCCATCAGAAGAAATTTAATTCTATTTTTTCGAGCTATTTCGTTTGACATTTAATACTAAAAATATAATGCAGGTTGTCACAGCTAAGAGAAACCATTGAACTGCATATCCGATATTCTTTGATGCACCGGAATCAGGCTGTACCCACTGACGTATCAATCCATCATCAATTTGATTATCCTGTTGCAGCAATAAAATTGGCTGTAATGCAAGTCCTGTTACTTTTTGATAATGTTCAAGATCTAAATTTATCCAAAGCTTACCTGCTGTCTTCTCAGCTGAAAGTTGCATAGTTCTAATCATTGGTGAAGTAACTATGCCTGTCACTTTTACTTCTTCCTGCGGAAAAAAAACAGAAGGAAGCTGCGTTCGATCTTTTCTCGAGGCTATCCAACCGCGATTAATTAAAACATGCAGAGAGCTATTTGCAATTTTAAGAGGTGCAAGAATCTCGTAACCTGCTACCCCCTGATAGATTTTATTGTCTAAATAGATTGCATGATCCTCAATAAACCTACCTTTTACTTCAACTTGCCGATATTGAAAATCTTCTAATTTAATTGGTGTTGAGGGTAATGTTACAATTGCTTCCCGTGCATATTGCTCAATTCTTTCTTGGCGTAACTCCTTCTCATTTGCTCTCGAAAGTTGCCAAAACCCAAGTCGAGTAAATACTAATGTGAAAGTTACTGTTAATAAGACTACCCACCATCGCGGCTTGAATTGATAATTCATATTTTTTATTTATCACTCACACCTCGAATGGTTATACAAATCGTTTGTATCTAACATCTAGCTGAGTCGGCTTTATTCCCAGATCTCTTGATTTCCTTAATTAAGAAATCAAGAGTCTGGAATACTAGCTACGATTCAAATTTTATTTATAGTAAATAAACAAATATGAACAATCCAAGCCAGACCACGTCAACAAAATGCCAATACCAAGCCACACCTTCAAACCCAAAATGATGCTCAGGTTTAAAGTGACCTGCTGCACATCTGAAATAGATGACAGTCAGCATGATTGTTCCCAAAGTGACATGGAAGCCATGGAATCCTGTCAACATAAAAAATGTTGAACCATACGCACCGGAAGTCAATTTAAGATTAAGATCGGCATATGCATGACCATATTCATAAATTTGGCATGCAAGGAATGTAGCGCCTAGTACAACGGTTGCAAGCAGCCACATTTTGAGTGCTGGACGTCGATTTTGCTTAAGCGCCCAGTGTGCAAGCGTTACTGTCACGCCAGAAGTAAGTAACAAAAAGGTATTGAAGGCAGGTAAGCCCCAAGCACCCATCGGGGTAAATTTCTCTGCAATACCTGGCCCTGCAGTTGGCCAGTCAGCAGTGAAGTTCGGCCATAGCAAATCGTGATTTACATCAGCGAGCCAGGGTATTGACAACACTCTCATATAAAAAAGTGCGCCAAAAAAAGCACAAAAGAACATAACCTCTGAGAAAATAAACCAGCTCATTCCCCAGCGGAATGATTTATCTTCCTGCATTCCATATTTGCCTTCTTCGCTTTCTCGTGCTACATCGCCAAACCAGCCAAACAGCATATAAATGAGAATAGCAAAACCTATACCTAGCATATAATAACCTGCAGGTATTTTATTCATTGTCATTGCCGCCCCAAATCCTAAAAAGAATATCGCAGATGATCCTACAATTGGCCATTTAGATGGTGCCGGCACATAGTAGTGTCCTGTTCCTTGACTCATACCAACCCTCCTGATTTATTTTCTAATAAATTAACTCGTTATTAATTTGACCAACGTCAATATACTCAATACAAAAATTACTCCGCCGATAATACCGCCAATTATCAACTGATAAGGCTTTATCATTTCTGCATCTCGATCGAGATCACTTTTCTTACGTATACCTAGAAATGACCAGAATATTGCTTTTGCTACTTGCCATGCTGGAGCTTTCTCAGATGATTGTTTTCTATTGTTCATTAATCCAATTCACCGTTAATTAGCTTGCTTACTTATACATCCTCTATTTACCTGGCTGTAGTGCAAAAAAAGTGTAGGAAATAGTAACTGTATTAACATCAACTGGTATTTGCGGATCAATGACAAACTTCACTGGCATCTGCCGCGCCTCACCAGGTTTAAGCACCTGCTTAGTAAAGCAAAAGCATTCAAATTTCTTCATATATTTCTCCAAGAAACGTGGGCTGTAACTTGGTATTGCCTGACCACTTATTTCTTGATCCGAGTCATTCCTGATTTCATACATCACTTCTATTGATTCCCCCGGATGTATTTTGACATTGGATTGCAGTGGTTTAAATTGCCAGGGCATGCCGCGTACATTTGCGTCCAACTCTATTGCAATTGTGCGCGACATATCTACTTTAATATTTTTATCCACCACATCTGGCTGCAACAGATTATTTATTCCGGTGACTTCACAAAACTTCTCGTACATTGGGACAAGCGCGTAACCAAAACAAAACATTACTACAGTAAAAATCAGCAGCTTCTTCGACATTACAATATTGATCTTGGTTACGCTCTGTGTCATTGTTTTACTATCACCGTTACAAAATATATTACAGCCATCAGGATAAGCAATAAAAAAGCAGTTCTTAGTTTTTTACGCTTAAGATCCCTATCATTATTTTGCGACATATATACTTCGCTTTATTTAATTACCGGCGGTGTTTCAAAGCTGTGATATGGCGCTGGTGAAGGCAATGTCCACTCCAATGTGGTTGCACCTTCCCATGGTTTATCAGCCGCTTTTTCACCCCCACGGATACATTTAATGACAACATAAAGGAAGAGCAGCTGTGTCAATCCAAATCCAAAAGCTCCGATGCTGGAAATCATATTGAAATCAGCAAACTGTAGTGAGTAGTCCGGAATTCTGCGTGGCATGCCAGCTAATCCAAGGAAATGTTGTACGAAGAATGCAACATTAAAGAAGATCATGGATAACCAGAAATGCAAGTTAGCCAGTTTTGTATCGTACATATGCCCGGTCCACTTCGGCAACCAGTAGTAAACTGCGCCAAATATTGAGAACAATGCACCCGATACCAGCACATAATGGAAATGTGCAATGACATAGTAGGTGTCTTGTACTTGAATATCTATTGGCACAATCGCACAAACCACGCCGCTGAAGCCACCGATCACAAACAGGAAGACAAATCCTATTGAAAACAGCATCGGTGTCTCAAAAGTCATTGATCCGCGCCACATTGTTGCAGTCCAGTTAAAGACTTTCACACCAGTAGGAACTGCAATCAGCATGGTAGCATACATGAAGAACAGCTGACCAACAGCCGGCATACCCACGGTAAACATGTGATGCGCCCATACTACGCAAGATAAAATCGCAATTGATGCGGTTGCATATACCATTGATGAATAACCAAACAATGGTTTACGGGAAAATGTTGGAATGATTTCTGACACAATACCGAAAGCCGGCAGAATCATGATATAGACTTCAGGATGTCCAAAGAACCAGAAAATATGCTGGAACAAAACAGGATCGCCCCCACCTGCCGCATTAAAGAAAGTCGTACCAAAATGACGATCTGTCAGCAACATCGTTACACACCCGGCCAAAACCGGCATTACCAACACTAACAGATAAGCGGTAATTAACCATGTCCATACAAACAAAGGCATTTTCATCAACGTCATGCCTGGTGCGCGCATATTGAGAATGGTGGTAATAATATTGATAGAACCCATGATCGAGGAGGCGCCCAGGATGTGAATTGCAAAAATCATCATATCAACACCTAACCCACCCTGTGCTGATAGAGGCGGGTAAAATGTCCACCCCCCTGCGGCCGCACCACCTGGCACAAAGAATGAGGATATCAATAGCAGACCAGCTACCGGCAACAACCAGAAGCTCCAGTTATTCATTCGCGCAAATGCCATATCGGGCGCGCCTACCATCAGAGGCACTTGCCAGTTAGCCAAACCCACGAATGCCGGCATGATAGCGCCAAACACCATGATCAGACCATGCAACGTGGTAAATGAATTAAAAAGCTGCGGTTCCAATATTTGGATACCCGGCATAAACAATTCTGCTCGAATTCCCATCGCCAGGAAACCACCAACCATGAACATGGCAAAACTGAACCACAGATACATCGTGCCAATGTCTTTATGATTGGTTGTCATTACCCAGCGCATTATGCCACTGGGATGATGGTCATGATGACCATGTACATCTTGAACTACTGCCATGATTATTCTCCTTAGTGCTTACTTCTTTGTTTTCTGAAATCACATCTCTTTCGATCGAAATATTAATTCCCAACTGCAGCTGTGTTCATGACTGCTGCTGATGCTTTTTTCTTCTCAGCCACCCATTGGGCATATTTATCTGCCTCCATAACCTCAACTACTATCGGCATATATCCATGATCTTTGCCACAAAGCTCAACACACTGGCCGCGGAAAATACCAGGTTTATTTGCCGTAAACCATAAATCGCGAATAAATCCTGGAATAGCATCTTGCTTGACTCCGAAGGCAGGCACCCACCATGCGTGCAGAACATCATTTGCCGTCGTGATTACCCGAATCTTCTTGCCAACAGGCACAACTACATTATTGTCCACTTCCAGCAAATAATTCTCTCCCTTGGTTTCTTTACCTTCCAATTGAGCAACTGGGGTGGATAATTTACTGAAGAAACTGATGCCTTCACCTTCTCCCTGAAGATAATCGTAACCCCACATCCATTGATAGCCTGTCGCCTTAATGGTGATATCAGGTTGAGATGTATCCTTCATCGCTACAACGGTTCTGGTGGCTGGAAACGCCATAGCAATGAGAATCAGAAGCGGAATGGCCGTCCAGATAATCTCTACGACAGTAGAATGATGAAAATTGGCAGCCTTGTGTCCAACTGATTTACGGTGTTTCAGAATTGAGTAAAACATCGCACCAAAAACAACAATAAAAATTGCCAAACAAATCCATAGCGCAGTTATATGCTGATCATAGGTTTCTTGTGCAATTACAGATTGCGGTTCCGGATGAAAATACTTACTGGAAAACGCCATACTTGAGTAAAAAGCAAGAATTGCGGACCCTAACAGGGCCATTACTGATTTACTGCTCATATATTTATTTCCCCCCACATAAATTACAAATTTTGTCTAATTTCACATACTAAAAACACAACCATTTGAATCAAATCATTATATAAACTACCCGACTGCAAATTACTTCATATTAAAATTTCTATTGATTTCTCACCCTTTAATTCTGACAAGAATTCTAGCATGTCAGATTTGTACTAACAAGGGAAAATCATGATTTTTATAGAAAAATCCCCCTGTTTTGAATGTGGTGATTTCCCTGTTTTGAATGTGGTGATTCTTTTATTTGCTGTTTTTTTAGTTTAAAAGAGGTATTTTTTTAACATGGAAAAGTTCTTCCTTTTATCTAATTTATTTTCTTTGCAATGATATTAGATAAGGTTTAAAAAAACACAAAAACTAGAAAATCTTTAATTACCTTTGATACTCACTCTTGCTAAAAAAGCGATATCAATGCAATCTCATTTGCTTTAAGGGAGATAAACAAATGTTAATCAGGCCAGCAAGCCCCATAGCAAATTGATGAAAGTAAGAAATAAACTTATTCCCTTCCTGTTGTAGTGTTTTTTTCTACAAACTCAGACAAAGATCGTCAATACCTTGGCTCTCCGGTCGAATTTTTATTCCTTCCAAACGGCATTGGACTACGTGCTGAGTTATAAGTCAGATCCCCAATGCTCCGCCACTCACTCCGATTACACAGTTTTTGCATTTTTTTTCACTATCCTTTTACCCAACTGGCACTAATGAAAAACTGCGCAGGCTGCAAAAGGATCTTATGCTCTATTCACATCGTCTTCCATATGGAAAACAATTCGATTATCAGCAAGTAAATATTGAGATTTGAGCTATCGACAAACAACGAAGTGCTTGCTGCTGTTCAGCATAGCATCACTATCAATAGCACTAAGCAATATTTTTTTCTTAAAAATACATACTTAAAAGACTAATTTAATTTTTGCAATTGCTCTACCAATTTAGTCAACATTGCCTTAAAACCTGCCAAGCGTTCTTTCTCCTGTGTAACCACTTTTTCTGGTGCGCGTTGCACAAAATCAGGATTATCAAGCTTTGTTGTGGCCTTGCAGATCTCCCCTTCCAGGCGAAGAATTTCTTTTTGGAGCCGGGCGCGCTCTGCGGATACATCTATTTCAATTTTGAGCATCAATCGAAATTCACCGACAACTGCTACTGGCGCATCTGCATCAGGCAGACCACCTGGCATAATTTCTACATCGGATAACTTAGCCAATGCTACTAAATAACTAGAAAAACTTGCTAAGGCAGATTGATTGCCCTCAATCAGCAAGGGAATTCTCTCAGCTGGAGACAGTTTCATTTCACCACGTAATGTGCGACATGCATTTACAATCTCTTTGAGTAGCGCAATGCGGTTATTGGCTTCCTTGTCAATGCGCGCAGGATCGGCTAGTGGATAAGATTGGCACATGATACTCTTACCTTCTTTGTCGACCAGAGGTGCAATTTTTTGCCACAATTCCTCAGTAATAAAGGGGATCACAGGATGTGCCAGCCGGAGTGCAGCTTCAAGCACGCGCACTAGCACACGGCGCGTAGTACGCTGCTCAGTACCCCCCCCTGAACTTAACTGAACCTTAGCAAGCTCCACATACCAATCACAGTATTCATCCCAGATGAATTCGTAGAGTTCGCGTGCAACCATATCAAAGCGGTAATCATTAAAGGCTTGCGCCACACTCTGTTCAGCTTGTTGCAACCGACCGATAATCCAATTATCAGCATGAGAAAACGCCAATGGCAACGAATCATCCAGCCCGGTATCTTTTCCCTCACAGTTCATGAGGACAAAACGAGTGGCATTCCACAGTTTGTTACAAAAATTCCGATAACCTTCACATCGCTGCAAATCAAATTTAATATCTCGCCCATGCGAAGCCAGACTGGCAAAAGTAAAACGCAGTGCATCGGTGCCAAACGCAGGTATCCCCTGCGGGAATTGCTTACGTGTATTTCTCTCGATTGATTCACCCTGTTGAGGATTCATCAAACCTGTAGTGCGCTTTTTAATCAGCTCCGGCAGCAAAATACCATCGATCAGATCAAGTGGATCCAGCACATTCCCCTTGGATTTACTCATCTTCTGACCTTCCGAATCGCGGATTAACCCAGTTACGTAAACTTCACGAAATGGCACTTTTCCAGTGAAATGCAGTGACATCATGACCATGCGTGCAACCCAGAAGAAAATGATGTCAAACCCAGTTACCAGTACTGAGGTCGGCAAAAAGGTCTTGAGCTCGGCTGTTTCCTGCGGCCATCCCAGTGTTGAAAATGGCCATAATGCGGAAGAAAACCAGGTATCAAGCACATCTTCTTCTTGCTTGAGATTTTCCTTACCTGATAACCACTGCGCTTCCTCAAGATTATGCGCAACTGTTACATTGCCATCCTCATCATACCAAGCAGGAATCCGGTGACCCCACCACAATTGCCGCGAAATACACCAATCCTGTATATTTTCCAACCACTGGTTATAAACATGTGTCCAATTTTCCGGCGTAAATCGGATCTCGCCAGTGGCCACCACTTCCAAACCACGTTTGGCCATCCCTTCCATAGCCACATACCACTGATCAGTCAGCATGGGCTCTATGACGGTTTGAGTGCGATCCCCTCGGGGAACCATCAGCTTGTGTGGCCGTATTTCGACCAGCAATCCCTGTGCTTCTAGATCACTAATAATCTTTTTCCGCGCCTCAAAACGATCCAGTCCCTGATATTCGACTGGAGCAAAATCATTGATTTTTCCATCAAGGGTAAAAATATTAAGTGGAACCAGCTTATGGCGTAAGCCGACTTGATAATCGTTAAAATCATGTGCGGGTGTGATTTTCACACAACCCGTACCAAAAGTCGGATCAACATATTCATCAGCAATAATAGGGATCGTACGCTCGGATAAGGGTAATCGGAGGTGCTGCCCAATCAGATGACGGTAGCGCTCATCCTCTGGATGGACAGCCACCGCCATGTCACCTAGCATCGTTTCAGGCCGTGTGGTTGCAACAACTAAGCCACTCCCCTGCAATCCAGCACCTCTATCCTCTTCGAATGGATAACGAATATGCCAAAGTGAACCTGCTTCTTCTGTTGAAATGACTTCCAAATCAGACACTGCGGTTTGCAGTACAGGATCCCAGTTAACCAGACGCTTGCCACGATAAATTAACCCTTCTCGATATAACCGTACAAATACCTCTGTCACTGCCTGGGAAAGCATCTCGTCCATGGTAAAACGCTCACGCGACCAGTCGCAAGAAGTGCCCATCCGCCGCATCTGGCGCGTAATGGTTGAACCTGATTCCTCTTTCCACTGCCAGACACGCTTTAGAAACGCCTCACGTCCCAGCTTCCGCCGATCAATATTTTCCTGATCTAATTGGCGCTCTACGACTATTTGTGTTGCAATGCCTGCATGATCTGTACCAGGCTGCCATAGTGTGTTATTTCCCAGCATGCGATGATAACGAATCAATGCGTCCATCAGAGTGTGCTGAAACGCATGTCCCATATGGAGGGTGCCCGTTACATTAGGAGGTGGTAACATGATGCAGTAGGCAGTTACACCTTGTTTATTTGACGATCTGAAATAGCCAGATGACTCCCACTCTGAATACCAGCGAGTTTCTATGAGTTTTGGATCAAAACTTTTTGCAAGTTCCATGGAAATTTAATTGTTAAGTTAGCATAAACAGAAAACCTGTTATTATATCGAAAGGCATCGCCACAAAAAGCTAGGTTATTAGCTATTAGAAATTTACAGGTTTCTAGACAAGCGCCGCGATAGCGCCTGAAGGAGTTAGATTGATTTTAACTTCCCGCAGTATTGCATCGAATACATAGCAAAGTAAGAAGGAAATATCGGATTCTAGTGACCAGACTGCCGAAGTAAGTATACGTTTTTCAGTCAGCGTTGGAATCCTTTGTTCCACCAATGGTTGTATTTTCTCCGCTTGATCCCAAGCATTCCGTGAAGAAACTGGAAGTGCCAAGACAGCTTCCTTGGGATGAATCATGACAGAAGATTTCTTCCGATACCGCAATAATACTACTTCCAGCTTATTCAACCACACATCATCATCGATCTTGGCAGATATCACAGAATGATCAGTCATCGTAAAATGAGAAAGAATGAATCGTTTTGGTTTAGTTCAATGCAGGTTCTGACCAAGCTTATGATGATATACACTGAGGCCCTGTTCCTGATAAAAACGATAACGTTTACGAGCGACTACCTTGTCCTCTGGGGCATTTCCGACAATTTCAATTACTCTTTGAAACCGATCATAAATTAGTGGCACTTCATCATGCAAATTAAGCAAGACCTCATAGGGCACAATCTGCTGAATTTCCTCACTACTACCAATTAATATCACTGGTGTAACGTTAACCACTCTGTCACCGACATGACAGTGCGGAATAAAGCTGGTGGGGGAGAATGTCCAGAGCAATTTATCGAAACGATTCAGAAGCGACGAATCTGGTATATAAATCATTATCTTGAGCGCTTGCTGAATCACTTTCTCACTTAATCGGCACGCAACCAGCAATTTGTCAGATGCACCCGAATAAAAATCAATTTGTGCCATCGTTTAAACGATCATCTTTATACTTTCGCTCGCGAAATCAAAAATTGAGTCAGAAGTGGTACCGGCCGGCCGGTAGACCCCTTTTCCTTACCATTTTTCCAGGCCGTACCGGCAATATCAAGATGTGCCCAAGGATATTTTTCTGTAAAGCGTGACAAAAAGCAGGCAGCTGTGATCGTTCCTGCTGAGCGTCCACCAATGTTTGCCATATCGGCAAAGTTGCTCTTCAACCATTCCTGATAATCATCCCACAGTGGCAGCTGCCAAGCACGATCCAACGCCAATTCGGAAGCCTGTAACAATTCCTGGGCCAACTGATCGTTGTTACTCATTAAGCCAGATGCTAAATGTCCCAGCGCAATGACACAAGCTCCAGTAAGGGTTGCGATATCAATTACGGCATCAGGCTTATACCGCTCAGCATACGTCAGCGCATCGCATAAAATCAGCCGCCCCTCAGCATCAGTATTCAGAATTTCAATTGTTTGGCCAGACATGCTTTTCACTACATCTCCTGGTTTGGTTGCGTTGCCACCAGGCATGTTCTCAGTCGCAGGAATAATACCGACGATATTGAGAGGAAGCTTCATTTCCGCCGCCGCTGTTAATGTGCCCAACACACTTCCTGCGCCACTCATATCAAATTTCATCTCATCCATCTCAGCTGCTGGCTTTAATGAGATACCCCCAGTATCAAAAGTAACCCCCTTACCGACTAGCACAATAGGTTTTTCCATTTTTGTCAAGCCACGGTATTCCAACACAATTAATTTGGCAGGTTGATGGCTTCCACGTGCAACAGCAAGAAATGCGCCCATGCCAAGCTTTTCCATCTCTTTCTGCCCTAACACAGAAACCTTAAGATCATAAGCTTTAGCCATATCGGTAGCTTGCTCAGCAAGATAGGTCGGTGTACAGATATTGGGCGCAAGATTGCCTAGATCCTTGGCTACATTTATGCCCCGCGCAATTGCGAGACCCTGCTGCAGCGCTTTCTCTCCTGCCAGAAGCGACGCTTGATCGTTCACATTTATCGTGATCTTACCAAGAGCAGGCTGTTCTTTTTCTGGTTTACTTTTGAGGCGATCAAAGCGATAAGTGCTTTCCGTCCCCAGAATCACTGTCTGAGTAATTTTCCATGCAATATCCCGTTGCTTTAATGGAATATCCGCCAAGAAGAGGGTAGCATCTGCAGCAGCTGTTTGAGATAACGCTTTGAATGTCGTTAAAACTGCTTGTTGATATGCCTTATCATTGAATTCTTTCTCTTTGCCTAGCCCAACCAACATCACGCGCTTACTTGCAATATCAGGAACATTATGTAACAGTAAAGTTGTATTAGCGCTACCCTCCATATCACCTTGACGCAAGATATTACTAATGTAACCCTTGGAAGTATCGTTTAAAATTTTTGCAGGCTCGGTTAATTTGCGTGATTCGAATACACCTACTACGATACAAGCTCCACGTTGTTTTTCTGGGGTGCTGAGTTTGATTGTAAAATCCACTTTCTACTCCTTATTAATTATTCTCTAAGATGAAAGAAATTCATAAATAAATCTGCATGGATTATCGCTACATTTATTGTATAAAGTCAAAATAAGCAACATCGCATAACTGGAGTAGAATCTATATCTTAAAATCAATTTCGAATTAAAAGCGAGCGCATACCCAGACACCAATCTATGAAAACTCCATTACATCTGGAGTACTTTGCTTTGCGCTTGCTCCGATTAACACAACTATCATAATTAATAATAACTCGGATATCCCATGAACCTCATCATCCAAGGATTAGATATTGAAAACAACGATCTGCGAGCAATCGCAAAACTTGCTCAAGCTAGCCATATTGAGCGTGTTACCGGGCAAGCGTTCCGCTTGGCAAACGCCAGCCCCCATCCCGATATACCTGAATACTGCGCTGAAGTACAACTCGATTTTGCTTTTGTTCCGATCGGAACAAAATTAACTAATTTTGGGTTGATTGCAATGGATATGGACTCAACCCTGATCGCCATTGAATCGATTGATGAAATAGCTGGCATGCACAATGTTAAGCCACAAGTTGCAGAAATTACACAGAGCACCATGCGAGGCGAAATTGACTTTGCTGAAAGCCTGATTCGGCGGACAGCACTTCTTGAAGGATTGCCGCAAGAAGCGTTGCAAAAAGTTTATGACGAAAAGGTTAGATTAAATCTTGGTGCCCAAAAATTGCTACAACGCATGCAAGCAGCAAACCTCAAGACCATGGTAATTTCAGGTGGTTTTACTTTCTTCACTGATAGAATCAAAACAGAGCTCGGATTAGATTATGCCTTTGCAAATACATTGGAAATCAAGGATAGAAAACTAACTGGCCAGGTGCTTGGTAAAATTATTGGTGCCGAGGGAAAAGCTGAAGTATTAAGGCGCATCCGGGATGAGCTAGGTCTAAAAAGAGAACAGGTTATCGCTATTGGTGATGGCGCCAATGATCTAAAAATGCTGGAATCGGCAGGCATTGGCATTGCTTACCATGCCAAGCCCATTTTACAAGAGAAATCAACTTATTCCATTAGCTTTGTGGGATTGGATGGTATTATCAATCTTTTCGAGTAATTGAGATTACGCACATCTTGCTAGATACTTGAATAAAAAGCATTTGCAACTTTTAATAAATGCGGGTAGTCTAAATTTAGTTTTTTAAAAAAAGATAAAAGGAGAGTTTATGCAACCTAATATGCGATACATAGCATCTACTGCCCAAACAGGAGATTTAGGCGTCATTCGTAATAAGGTATTGCGGAATACCTACTGGATGCTGAGCCTGACAATGATTCCAACCGTCATCGGCGCGGTAATCGGAACAAATACAAATTTCTCTTTTCTTGCCCAATCACCCATCATAGGCTCGCTGGTCATGTTAGCTGTAATGATAGGACTGATGTTTGCAGTAAGTGCTACCCGCAATAGCATTTGGGGCGTGTTATTACTTTTCGCATTTACATTTGTGGCAGGTTGGTGGTTAGGACCATTACTCCAATATGCACTAAATTTTAGTAATGGCGCACAATTGGTTGGTACAGCAGCAGCTGGAACGGGTGTAATCTTTTTTACTCTTGCAGGAATTGCTACGGTAACCCGTAAAGATTTTGGCTTTTTGCGTAATTTCTTGATGATTGGGTTAATATTGCTGATTCTTGCTTCACTGGCTAATTTATTCTTTGCGATGCCCGCTGTATCGCTGGCAATCTCCGCTGCTGCAGTATTGCTTTTCTCAGGATTTATCTTGTTTGATGTTAGCCGTATCGTAAATGGTGGCGAGACTAATTATGTAATGGCAACACTGGGTATTTACCTTAATATTTACAATTTGTTTATTAACTTGCTGCAGTTACTGCTGGCTTTCTCAGGTGAAAGAGATTAACTAGTTACTGTATCTCTGTAAAACAAAAAGGGTGGTCATTTTTGACCACCCTTTTTGTTTAATAATGACATCTGTCAAATCTGGTTTTTTAATTAAAAAACGCCTGTAGATAAATAGCGATCCCCGCGATCGCATACAATAAAAACAATCACCGCATTATCTAGTTCTGCAGAAACTTTAAGTGCTGCAGCAAGCGCGCCACCTGACGAGATACCCGCAAAGATTCCCTCTTCACGCGCCAAACGTCGAGCCATAGTCTCAGCTTCTTGCTGCGAAACCAGCATGATGCGATTCACCCGCTTAGGATTGTATATTTTTGGCAAATAATCTTCTGACCACTTACGAATACCCGGAATCTGCGATCCTTCTTCTGGCTGCACACCAATAATTTCAATAGTTGATTTTTTTTCCGAAAAATATCGAGCACATCCCATGATTGTGCCTGTAGTACCCATGCTACTTACAAAATGGGTTATTTCCCCACCCGTATCACGCCAGATTTCCGGAGCAGTTCCCTCATAATGAGCTAACGGATTATCAGGATTAGCAAACTGATTAAGAACAAATCCCTTGCCTTCTTCTTGCATTTTCTCCGCAATATCACGCGCCTTTTCCATCCCCCCTTCTTTAGGGGTTAATATGATTTCAGCACCAAACGCACTCATTGCTTGTCGACGCTCTATACTCAAATTTTCCGGCATAACGAGAATCATCCGATAACTCATCATGGCTGCCGCCATCGCCAAGGCAATACCCGTATTGCCACTAGTAGCTTCAATTAAAGTATTACCTGGTTTGATATCACCACGCTTTTGCGCATGCTTGATCATAGAGAGTGCCGGTCGATCTTTCACTGAGCCGGCTGGATTATTTCCCTCAAGCTTAGCCAGAATGGTATTACTGGTCTCTCCAGGGATACGTTTAAGTTTTACTAATGGTGTATTACCAACAAAATCCTCTATTGTTTTGAACATAGACAATGCAATTTTGCAATTTTTGCTAGATAGTTGATTATCGCATATGTCATTAAAAATAAATGATTCAAAGAATCAGTACAGGCAAAAAAAATACCCCCAGAAATTGAAATGTATTTCTGGAGGTATAGTATCGCCTCGCTAATTTATCGATTAGATTATTTTTTCTGTTCAACTGCTATTTTTTCTTCCGCGCCCACTACAGATGTATCGCCTACTGTCAGATCGTTGCGGATCTGCTTGAGAGTGCCCGCTCCGATACCACTCACTTTTTCCAAATCGTCAACCGAACTAAACAGACCATGCTCATTTCGATATTCAACAATGGCTTTTGCCTTAGCCGGACCAATTCCTTTCAGCACTTCTAGCTCGGATTGTGAAGCGGTATTAATATTTACAGCTGCATAAATACTACTACTCAACACAAAATAGATAATTATCAGTTGTAGTAACCTTATCATAATCACTCCTAATATGGAAAAATGCTTTGTTACCTTTGACAGGTCTTTATTGCTTATAAAGCAAAGAATATATCGGCATTTTTCTCAATCTTATTGAGTAAATTTTAGATAAACTTAAGTGCAAGAAATCTCAGGGTTGTTTACAGAGAGGTTGATTGAAATACTGTTGGAGTATTTCATAAGGAGTTGAGTTATTCAAACTCTTATGTAGTTTGACAGTGTTATAAAAGTTAATGAAGCGGCCGAGTTGAATTTGCCGGTCGGTGTAGTCTTTAAAGTTGGTCTGGTCATGCCACATCTGTATGAGGGTGCGGATAGCGCGTTCAGCTTTGCCGTTAGTTTGGTGTCGATTGACTTGGGTGAATTTCTGGCCGATACCGTGTGCTTTGCAGGTTTTAACAAAAGCATGACTGTCAGTGCCTTTATATTCTTTGCCATTATCAGAATAAACGTAATCGATCTGACAAGGGCATTGGGCGAGGATTATTTTCCCGCTGGGCGGATGGATGTCCTCTTACCTACACCAGTCCAAATGCACCTAAGGTGGTTGATATACTGGGCACATGGTTGTTGTCGATTCTGGATGGGCAGCGGCGCTATGCGCACATAGCCGGACTACGTGGCGATGAAGTTGCACCTGAGATACTTGTGGTATGGGCAAGATTGTCAGCGATGAGAGCTTACGCCGTGCGCTGAGTGCGCTTGCACCCGGCTTACCCAAACGTTGTGATGAAGCACAACGTGCTGCCTGCCTGGCCCAGGTAATGAAGAGTGCGATCTGGATGGACACAGCGCTAAGTGAGAGTACTCGTGAGGCCTTGAGTACTGCTTGGATTCTTGACGCTGATACCAGCGTCAAGCTGTTGTATGGCCGCCAAATAGGCGCTGAGATCGGCTACAATCCCAGGAAGCCAGGGCGACCAAGCCACACTCTGCATACTTACTGGATCAGCAATGTTCGGCTGGTGCTTGATGTTGAAGTGCAAAACGGTAAATCCCATGCTCCCAAAAGATTAAACTCTGGGAACATACTGTACTGGTTACCAATGCGGACTACTCCCTGGAAGCTTTTGGTCAGCTATACCGCAATCGAGCAGATTGTGAAAATGGCTTTGATGAATTGAAGAATCAATGGGGCTGGGGTGGCTATACCACCCATGACCTGGAACGCTGCAATCTCTCAGCACGGGCAGTCACACTGATCTACAATTGGTGGAGTGGGTATGTTCGCCTGGCACACCCCAGAACGCACCTGGAAGCAATTACGAGTCGCCCTATGCTGCTAAGCGGTGTTGCTCGCCTGACTCGGCATGCAGGTCAATCTCGTCTATTGCTGACGTTGGCTCATGAGACCGGGAATCATGATCAAAGTAATGATCTCCAATATCCGCAACGGTCTTGACTCAATTCTGGCAAATGCGCCTCAGTTGTCAAAAATGGAGCGATGGCCTACTTTGGTACACTACATTGTCAACAAAATTATTGCTGCCAGATCAGAAAATCCTCCAGTTCTCAATTCGCCAACCTTTCATTTGGCTTCCAGCTCGGGTTAAAAGAGGAATTTAGGTTAGTCGCCCCTGAAATACTATAGAAACTAGCATAAATATTGGCATTGAGGGATACTCAAAAGGTATGGAATTTGCCAGAATTAATGCTATTGACCCCTAATTTCTGGTGAATTGATGAAGCCAAAGAAGCAAGAACCCACCCCCTGTGATGATCTTTTTCGCATGAGACTGGAGCAGATGTTGGACCAGCGCCACGAGCTGTATCGCCTGGCAGGGAAGATTGACTGGTCTGTAGTAGAAGAGCGGTTTGAACGACTGTATTCAGATGAAGGCCGCCCAGCTATTCCGATCCGCTTGATGGTAGGGCTGCACTACCTGAAGCACACTTTCAACGAATCGGATGAAACGGTGGTGGAACGCTGGGTGGAGAATCCCTATTGGCAATACATCTGTGGAGAAGAATACTTTCGCCACGAATTGCCAATCGATCCCAGCCAGATGACGAGATTTCGTGACCGCATAGGCGAAGCAGGCTGTGAATTCATGTTAAGTCTAACGGTGGTAGCAGGAATTGCCACGCAGACCGTATCAAAGACATCGCTCACAGCAGTAAACGTGGATAGCACGGTGCAGGAAAAAGCGATCAATTACCCGACAGATGCCCGGCTGTATCATAAGGCTGGAAGTGCACTGG
>NZ_FNPJ01000041.1 GCF_900107265.1 Nitrosomonas sp. Nm33
ATTTATTCCGAAGAGAAGGAAAAAGGTGATATTTGGAGTAATACGAAAGCACCTTGGGAAGGTATTGCACGAGTTAGCTGAGCAGAAAGAATGCCAGATAGTGGAAGGACATTTGATGCCTGATCATGTACATATGTGCATTAGTATTCCGCCGAAGTACTCAGTGTCTTACGTAGTAGGGTATATCAAGGGGAAAAGTGCAATATCGATAGCACGAAAGTTTATGGGGGAATCGAGGAATTTCACAGGTGAAAGTTTTTGGGCGCGTGGTTATTTTGTATCGACCGTAGGGTTAGATGAAGAGATGGTTAGAGAATATATCCGACATCAAGAGAAGGAGGATGAACATTATGATCAGCTCAAACTTGGTATGTGATGCCACCTTTAGGTGGCGCCAATTCTTGCCCCTTTGAGGGGCTAACAGAAATAAGCCTCCGGCTCTGCCGGAGGTAATTTAACTGGACAATTCAATGCGTTTCAAAGCGGACAATTTATTTGCTACAAAAAAGAACATTTCTATTAGTTGCTAACACAAATTTGGGCAGTAATTATATGACTACTTTAGTTGATATTTGCTTTAAGAAAACTTTTGGTGTTGCGCTGTATTTAACAAAATTAAAACTGAGACACTATCCTGTCATCCTTATGTTTGTGTTTGACTGTTAATTAAATTTTCAGTACATTCAATTTTCATGAGAAAGATGATGCATTTTTCTATACGCTCAGCTATTTATGTTTTGGCTACTAAATACAAATAATGCGTACGGAGAATGGAAACTGCAAAATACCTGGAAGTCCGAAAGAGGTAATCTGTCGATGAACATGCGCAACACTGCCTGGGTGATCGTCTGCTGCATTGTGATGGGCAGTTATACCGTGAGCGCGCGCAGCAACGACACGTCATTGCATCCGCTCACACACGAGGATTTGCGGTGGCTGAATCGTGTCACATTCGGCGTGAACAGCGAAACCGTCGAGCGTTACCAGCAGCTCGGTCGTAGTCGATTCTTCGACGAGCAGCTGCGCCCACCAGCTGATGATCCACCCGAGCTGACCGCAGACATCCGTACCCTGTCCATCTCGCAAAAGAGCGCTAAAGAGATGCTGAGGGCAGCCCGGTCAGAGCATCAGCGAATCCAGCGTCTCGATAATCCGGAAGAGCAGCAGCGTGCCCGCATGGCGCTGAATCAACAGAGAAACAAGATGACCTACGAGACGGCAAAACGCCAGCTCATGCGCAATCTTTATTCTCCGTGGCAGCTTCGCGAACAAATGACATGGTTTTGGATGAATCACTTTAATGTGTTCTCTGGCAAGGGCGATGTCGCGTTCATGTTGGCCGATTACGAGAACAACGCTGTTCGACCACACGCGCTCGGTTATTTTCGCGATCTCGTGCTCGCGACACTGAAGTCACCGGCGATGCTTATGTACCTGGACAACGCGCAAAGCGCGGTCCGGAAGATCAACGAGAACTACGCGCGCGAGCTAATGGAGCTACACACGCTTGGCGTGAGCGGCGGCCCGAGTGGCTCGCACTACTCGCAGCAGGACGTGCAGGAGTTGGCGCGTGTGCTCACTGGTGTCGGCATCATTCCAAATGTTGATCGGCCACAATTCAGACCGGTGCGGCGCGCGCAGCCAGTGCGCGAGGGCGCCTTTGAGTTTAATCCCAATCGTCATGACTTCGGCACAAAGAAGATCCTGAACGAGACGATTAAGGGTACCGGAATGGATGAGGTCGAGCATGCTGTGTCTCTCCTGTGCCGCCAGCCGGCGACGGCGCGATTCATCAGCACGAGGCTCGCGATGTATTTCGTCGCCGACAACCCCCCGCGCAAGCTCGTGGATGCGATGGCGATCACATTTAAGCAAACTGACGGCAACATTGCTGCCGTGCTCCGGACAATGTTTACCTCCTCTGAGTTTATTGCCATACTCAACCGCCCGCAGATAGAGGCGGGCAAGTTCAAGGACCCGG
This sequence comes from Nitrosomonas sp. Nm33, assembly GCF_900107265.1. Taxonomy (GTDB): domain Bacteria; phylum Pseudomonadota; class Gammaproteobacteria; order Burkholderiales; family Nitrosomonadaceae; genus Nitrosomonas. The sequence goes on from NZ_FNPJ01000041.1 coordinate 1,982, forward strand.
TACAGTTCATGGTGTCGTCGCTGCGCCTAGCCTATGATGGCAAGCGCATCATCAACTATCGTCCCGTGGTGAACTGGTTGCAACAACTCGGCGAGCCGCTATACGGCCGCGTGACGCCAGACGGCTATCCACTTGAGGAATCAGCGTGGACTAGCTCAGGACAGATAGTCAAGCGCTTCGAGATCACCCGGGCAATCGGCAACGGCAACGCGAGGTTATTTGACGACGATGACGGGACGCCGCGGCGTACGGGATTCCCAATGCTGGCGAGTCGGTTATTCTACGACACCATCGAACCGACGCTCAGCGTAAAGACGCGTACGGCGCTTGATCAGGCAACATCGCAGCAGGAATGGAATATGCTGCTGCTGGCCTCGCCTGATTGGATGGTACGCTGAGGAAGATACCACTGAAAAGAAGACACGGAGGTCTATGATGCAACGACGTGACATGCTCAAGCTAATACTGGCTGGCGCTACTGCGTTCGCCACACCATTCTCGTTCGTCTCGCGCGCTTACGCCTATGCGACGCATGGCGCAAGTGATACAAGATTCCTGCTTGTTTTTCTGCGGGGCGGGTACGACGCGGTAAACGTGGTAATTCCCGTCAGCAGCAGTTTCTATTACGAGTCGCGGCCGACGCTCGCGATCAAGAAGCCGAACGCTAATGATCCCGAGTCTGCCCTGGGGCTGTCTCATGGGGGCAAGGCGGTGGAGTGGGGACTGCACCCTGCGCTGAAGGACACCATCTATCCGTTGTGGCAACAAAAGCAAGTAGCATTTATACCATTTGCTGGCACGAATAACTTGAGTCGCAGCCACTTCGAAGTGCAGGACAGCGTAGAAGAAGGACTGCCGAATGAGAGTCATAGCATGCGTTCGTCCGGGTTCCTGAATCGGCTCTCGGGTGTACTTGGCAATGCGGCGGCACCGGTCGCATTCACCGATGGTCTGCCAGTGTCAATGACCGGTGACCTCTTAATTCCTAATGTATCGCTGAAAGGTACGGGCCCGGCACCGCTCGTTGATCGACAAATGGCGCTGCTCGCGGACATGTACGCCGGCACACGCTTCGAGTCGCTCGTGAACGAAGGATTCAAGCTGCGCAAGGATATTGCCGAGCAGGATACGATGATGCGGTCGGAGAACCGCAACGCAATCAGTGCCCGCGGCTTCGAGCTCGAGGCACGGCGCATGGCTGGGCTGATGCGCGACAAATTCAATCTGGGATTCATCGACGTCGGCGGTTGGGATACGCACGTGAACCAGGGCGGGGTGCAGGGGCAACTCGCAAATCAGCTTGGCAACCTTGGAGGTGGGCTTGCCGTGTTCGCGCGGCAGATGGGTTCTGCCTGGAAGAACACCGTCGTTGTGGTGATCTCAGAGTTCGGTCGCACGTTCCGTGAGAACGGGACGCGCGGCACTGACCACGGTCATGGTACTGTGTACTGGATACTTGGCGGCGCCGTGCATGGCGGCCGCATTGCGGGCGAACAGGTGAGTATCGAGCGCAAGTCGCTGAACCAGGATCGTGACTGGCCCGTGCTGACAGAGTACCGCGCGCTGCTCGGCGGCATGTTCCAGCGGATGTACGGGCTTGATGCCACGCAGCTAGGCCGGATCTTCCCTGGCGCCACCCCACGCGATCTCGATCTCGTGTAGGGCTGACTTTTATGGTCTGTTGTCGTCCGTGGATTTTTCCCAACGACTTGAGCTGATTTTCTGCGCGTCGGGTGTACATTTGCCATCCGATGTTGCGTGCTCGCGTGGATCGACTCATGTGAAGCTACTTCCATTCCCAAATCAAACATGATGCAAGAGCGAGCCGCAGTCAGTATAAATAATAATACGGCAAGGAGAAGTCGATAAAGTTACGTTTGATTTAGAAATGGAATAATTATTGCAGAGGCTTTCTGATATATCAAAGCTACCGAGGCAATTAGCTACGCATGGCAAATAGACGTAATAGAGCACAAATTGATCGATATTTCTAAAAAGCTTGATAATTAAAAAATAAAGGCTTTTTAATTCTTACTTTTCTTCTTTTCAATCTCCTCTTTACTCTATCATATGAATAATTCCAAAGGAATTAAATCGTTTTGCAAAAAAAAAATTTAAAGATAATATACTGCCTTATTCAGGGACTCAGTCATAACAAAACGTCATGCAAAAAGAAGGAAAAATGACAAATAAAAAGATACAGCAGTTGTCCAATGATGACGAAAAAGAGCCAAAGCATTTAGAGCAAGCAAAGAAGCCCACCTCAGTACCTAAGACGTTACTAGTCAATGACATTCAAGGTAGCTTAGATAATTGTGAAGTCACTGGGATTCACGGTTGGGCATTCAATAAAACCAAGCCGAACGACTCCTTAGAGATAGAAATTCTCGCAGACGGCCAACTGATTGGCCGTACGATAGCTGATAAATATAGAAAGGATTTGCTTGCGGCGGGCATTGGTAATGGTAACAACAGCTTTAAGATCGATCCTCCTCCAGGGTTATTTGATGGTAACGAGCATCTGATAGAGGCGCGGGAAGTATCAACAGGTCTTGTATTGCCTAATTCTCCAAAGGTTTTCAAAGCTGTACTTTATAAAAGCGATGATATCAGGCTCGATGGAAGCGCATTGATCGGTTCGATATTACTGCCTGAAGGTATTGCCCCATCGTTTTATCTGGAGATTGTCGAAGGGGCAACCGTCATTGGCGGTGGTTGGTGCACACCGGATAGTGAGATTTACAATAAAGCACATTTTCGGCTTCCTTTACCGGCGTCCGTTTTTGATGGGCGCCCTCATGCTTTCTCGGTGCGCAGCAATGACCCAGCGATGTCCATCGGTGATCTGGCTACGATTACCCCTTACATGCTGACACCAGAATCTGCATTACTGCGTTATGCGCGCGAAGGACTCAAGCCTACTATCGCTACCACGGCTGGCTTTCGATATGAATCTTTGATCAATACAATCGCCCAGTTTGAGGATGAAAAGACCAGTTCTGCTGCTGGAAGCAGCCTGGGTGCGCGCAGTAAGAAGACCGATAAGACCGATGAAGCTGGAGAGGAGCGAGCGCCGTTAGCTGAAAAACTCAGTCAGATCGCTCATGCACATGCTCAGATGGTACGTGGCTTCAGTGAAAAAGATAAGGCATTCAAACCCCTGACATTTGCTAAGACCGAGAATCCGCGTGTCTCAATCGTTATCCCGGTGCATAATAAATTCCCGGTTACCTATCACTGTTTGTTGTCATTATTGCTGGCGCCTAATCGTATTTCCTTCGAGGTGATCATAGTAGATGACGGTTCCACGGATGAAAGCACTCGCATTCCTGAACTTATCAAGGGTGTGCAATACGTTCGTAACGAGGAGGCAGTAGGTTTTGTTCGCGCCTGCAATCTTGGTGGTAGCCTTGCCCGCGGCGAATATATCCTCATGCTCAATAATGATACCGAAGTCACCTCTGGCTGGCTGGACGAGCTTTTATGGCCTTTTGAGCACTTTGATAATGTTGGTATGACTGGAGCCAAACTGTTATACCCTGATGGTTCTCTGCAGGAAGCTGGTGGCATCGTCTGGAATACGGGTGATCCCTGGAACTACGGCCGAGGAGCTAATGCACACGATCCACGCTACAGCTATGCGCGTCAGGTGGATTACCTCTCCGGTGCCTGCATCATGCTGCCAACCCAATTGTGGAATGAGGTAGGTGGTTTTAGTGAAACTTTTGTACCTGCCTATTTTGAAGATACCGACTTGGCTTTCAAGGTACGGGATAAAGGTTGTAAAACCATTTATACCCCTTTTGCGCAGGTTATTCACTTCGAAGGCATCAGCAGCGGTACCAATACCTCTTCGGGAATGAAGCGTTTTCAGGAAATTAATAGGCCTAAGTTCAAAAGCCGCTGGGCAACCTACTGCCGTGATAACGGTAAGGTAGGGGTTGATGTCGAACTGAACAAAGACCGTAATGTAGATCTGCGTGCGCTGGTACTTGATGCGGAAACACCGATGCCTGATCAGAACGCAGGTAGCTATGCCGCCATTCAGGAAATGAGAATGTTGCAGAAACTGGGTTTTAAATGTACTTTCGTACCGCACAACATGGCATGGATGGGGCACTATACTGAAGACCTGCAGCGCATGGGGGTAGAATGCATCTATGCACCCTTCGCAGGCTCAATCAATGAAGTTATTGAAAAGCGAGGTAGAGAATTTAATCTCGTCTATATTACGCGCTATTATGTTGCCAAACACTTTATCGATGTTATTCGTCAGTATGCGCCACAAGCCAGGATCGTCATGAACAACGCCGATTTGCATTTTCTACGCGAACTGCGGGCAGCGGTGGTAGCCAAGAACAGCGAAGCGCTCAGCCGCAGCGTACAAACCCGCGATGAAGAACTTGCTACCATGCGCCAGGTTGACTTGACGCTGACTTATACCGATGTTGAAAAAGCTGTCATTCTCTCGCACAATCTCGATTCTGCCCGCGTTGCCAAATGTCCTTGGGTAATCGAAGTTGCCAGCGAAGTTCCGGGATTTGATGCGCGCACTGATATCGCTTTTCTCGGCGGTTATAACCATCATCCGAATATCGAGGCTGTTGAATGGTTTGCCGATAAGGTCATGCCTTTGCTGCGAAAATCTCTTCCCGATGTCAAGATGCGCATCTATGGCAGTAACGTACCCAAGAGTCTGATAACCTTGGCCGAGAAGGTGGAAAATCTTGTTATTGAAGGCTGGGTTCCCACCCTCGATCAGATTTATAATACCTGTCGTATCTTTATTGCTCCTCTACGGAGCGGTGCTGGTATCAAAGGAAAAGTAATCGGTGCATTAGCGTATGGTGTACCCTCCATCCTCTCGCCCATCGCTGCCGAAGGCATACCATTCAGTAATGGGATCGATGCCTGTATTGCTGATAAACCAGAAGAATGGGTGGCGGCTATTACCAAATTGTATGGAAATTCTGAAAATTGGGCTGGCATGTCCCAACAAGCACTCAGGTTTGCACAGAACCATTATGGGTTTGCCAAGGGGGTTACCCAAATGCAGGAAGCATTAGGGGAAGTCGAGATATTTACTACTATCAAAAACCGTGCGCTAGCTGCACATTGAAAAACTAAAAGAGAACAACATGCAAGAAGAAAAAGCATTTCTTATTGACGGTATAAACACCATTGCGATCCATAATGGTGTTGTCCGCATTCAATTCATGCGCTTAGGAATGGACGGTAAACCAGAGCCAAATGTTCAACTTCATGTTCCGATTATCGCTATGAAGTCTGTAGTAGAAGCCTTTAGAAAGGCAACGCCAGGTTGACTTGCGATACTAGGTAACCAAATTTATTGAAACTAAATTTATGAGTCTAGATTAATAATTTTTATGTTTGATATCTACCTTGAAGTTATGTTTTTTCAACTATAGTGCTGCAATCTTGGATAAATAAAATTTTGAGAAATATTATTTTCCACTATCATTTTTTTAAGAATGCCGGAACCTCGGTTGATGCGTTATTAAAATCCAATTTTCCAGAACAGTGGGTAACGCGAGAATTTACTGGAGGAAATCACGCAATTAATGTATCCCAGGTTGAAGATTGGATTCGACAAGAGCCGAATGCCATTGCATTCTCTTCACATACGGCGGCATTGCCTCCTCCAGAACTTAAAGGAATCAAGATCTTACCTGTTTTGTTTGTACGTCACCCCATTGACCGCATCGCATCAGCATATTCCTTTGAACGTAAGCAAGGAGGAGATAGTTTTGGAGCTGTACTGGCGCGTAATACCACACTCCAAGGTTATATTGAAGTACGCTTATCGCTGAAGCATGACCGCCAATGCCGTAACTTTCATGTATCCCGTCTTTCACAGATGTTCAAGGGAGAAGACAGTGATGAGATCGCACTGGCACTACGCGCATTAGAAGTTCTTCCGTTTGTTGGCATTGTTGATAAATTTGATCAATCTATGGAAGAGATGGCGAAATGGCTGTCTTCGTACTTTCTAGATTTTCACGCCACGCCAATGGCACGGAATGTCACGCGTGACCTATCAATTCCACTCAATCAGAGGCTTGATCAAATTAAAACCGAGATCGGTGAAGATTGCTATACTAAGCTGCTGGAAGCAAACGCAGGGGATATTGCCGTGTATAATGCCTCTTTCCAGAAAAGAGTAGTAAGTGACAATTGTGATTGATCCAGAAGCCTTTTTCGTTTCAATTGTGACAAGGAAGTTGTGGGGAATACTCCGTGATCTCATTCCCCTTTAAGATCATAAGAGGAAATAGCGGCTGGATTTGTTAAACTCAGGATAATCACATTCTTCAGTGACCAATTCAAGAACGATGCAGAAGAGGCTTTTCATGCCATAACTAGATCCGCGATCAGTTGGTCGATCTGGGCAGCACTGATGCTGAAGTTTGATTCGCGCCCCGCGCCATCCCCGGGTTTGGTTTCACCAAAAACGGCGTGCAGAGTTTGATTTCTAGCGCGGCACAGGCCGCTTTGGATTAGGCTATGGTTCATCGGGCCACGTAGCGTCATCACATGTCCGCCGGGCTGTGCGAAGATTGAATTGTGCAGGCCACTTCCCTCTTCGCCGATTAGAACTTCGGCATCCAAGAACAGCGCGATCTGTTCAGGCAGGCTGAAACTTTGCGGATGGAGGACAACCCCCCCAATGGCACGGGCGATATAATTTTCGACCTCTGTGGCATTGATGCAGATCCGGTGTTCCATCGGTTTCTGCCATGCCCTGCGCGAGACGAGAATACGACGCCGGTCCCCTGCGATCTGCGGTAAACCACAGGACAGCTGCGCCAAAAGTCGCTGAGCCCACCAGTCCCCAAAATCTGACAGGATGGGATGCACGGTCTGATTGGCCCGCAGGTTACTAACGTAAATCGCTCGGTCCAGCGACAAATTCTCCCGGTAGGGGTTGAAGAAAATCAGATTCTTGTCCGGCACCCCAGCAAGGCGCATCATCTCTAGCGCGAATGATGGAGTTCCCTGACGCAGGACGAAGACGGTCTTCGATAGGTCGCGCAGCTGAGAAAGCAGCCAGAGCCGCGGCAGAATATCGACAAGCCAGTGACCGAAGATGTGATCTCCAGGCCGCATCAGGATGCAGGCAGATTCGATCCGAACAGTCTGACGCTCTGGAGCCCAGGCTGGCTTCGCGCCCGCCAGATACTGGTTCGACTGCTGGTAACGGTCGGTAATCTGAACCTCCGTTTCTGTAGAGCCATTTGAAACCACGTAATTACCCAGGTTGTTTACAAGGACGTCACGAAACTCGCAAACAAAAAGGGGCGAGAAGCCATCGGCCGCCGCATTTCCCTGATGCTTGTTGTGAAATGAGTGGACGAGGTGATCTGGTCCGATTAACCGGCCAAGGCGGTAGTCTCCTAACACCCTCTGCGCCGGAGCAATTTCATGCCAATCGCTTGCAAGAACTCGCCCTTCTTGTACTACGTCCAAAATCTCAGGCATGCTTGCCGAAATGTCTTTGGAAGTGAGGGGAAACCGCCAGCTTGAGGATCACCGTATCCCAACCGCACCACGGTTCAACCCACGAACGTAAGCTTCCGAAAGTATCAAACACATGCAGGTTATTTCGCACCTCAGACAGGTAGAAGGCGTGATCCTCATTACGGTAGCAGCAGAGCTTGCGGTCGAGGATCATGAACGGCGCGAGTCTCGAACTGGGTAGGTAATCCAGGAGTGCCTCAGTTACGCAAGGCCAGCGGATCTCGAAGACGTCATCGAAGACGGTCACGCCACGAGGCGATAGGCAGTAAGCGAACCACGTCGCATCCTGTGCAACGGCTTCCTTGGTATGTCCGGCATCAATATGAACGATACGGAATTCCTGCTGCGACAAAGTATCGAGAGATGGGCTGGTCGTTGACGCCTCGTAAAAGCATATGCGCGACTGCAGATCGGGACTTAGCTCTGCCAAGGTGGTGGCAAAGCGGTCGGGCATCTTCAGGTCGATAAGGTTCAATACCTCGTCGTGGCGAAAGCTATGGGCCAGAAGAAAAGCTGTGCCTCCATGTTCCACCCCCATTTCGCACAGATTGGCCCGTACATCGTTTGCCTCCTGAAGCCCCAGGACGAAAGCGAATGTCGCTACAGAATCTGGCGGAAAGGGATGGTTTCCACGCCGTACGGCGAGATAATGGAAAATAATATTCTTGACAAATTCAGCAATGGACATAACTTGGCAATTTCTCAATAATCCGCGATTATTCTGGAGTATAAGCATGTTGCCTAATTTTGAAAAGCCCTAGAGTCTGTTGACATTTCACATAGGTAGCCACAGATATCCACATGCCATGGCAATCATACTTTCGTAATTTCTTTTCAATTTGTCATATCGCGTAGCCACTGCCCGGTACTGTTTTAGGCGGGCAAAGGCGTTTTCTACCAAATGCCGGTATCTATACAACCCCCAATCCATATCTGCGTTGCTCTTCACCGAATTGCGCTTTCTTGGAATCACAGCCCTGGCTCCCTTCTTTATTATCTGCTCACGTATACACTCACTGTCATAACCCTTATCCGCTACAATCGCTTGTGCATCAGGTAACTTGGTAATCAGTTGCGGTGCTACAGAACAATCATTCACTTCTCCACCAGTAATCTCAAACTCAACTGGTAAACCACAACCATCAACCGCCAAATGAATCTTTGTGGTGTTACCCGCACGGCTTTTCCCGATGGCCTGCGGTTCTTGACCTGCTGCACCCGCACTATGCTGATGCGCTTTGCCGTCAATGAATTCCCACTCCCAATCCGCATCAACGATTAGTGCCTTGAAGACTCTGCTCCACTTGTTACTGGATGACCAAGCATTGAATCTCTTATAAATGGAATTCCAGCATCCAAACACCTCAGGTAAGTCTCGCCACGGACAACCAACCCGCATTCGGTATAGCATACCTTCTACCGTCATGCGCAGATTGCGCTTGTTATAAATCGCTTCTTGACGCAAAATCTTCTCTAGCTTCGGCCAGAACTCATCAGTGAGCATCAGTCGGGGCATCGCAAACTCGTTTTATTAGTGGTGTGAGAACCTCAATATTACGAGTTTGCTTTCTATTTATGAAATACTTATCTCAAAACGTCAACAGACCCTAGCCGTTGCCATGCAACAACGTGAATGGATCAATGGCCTCTGGAATCAATCTAAAACGTTTGATCTCCCAGTCAAATTTAGCCCAATCTTCTCTCCTTAATCAGCTCTAATGGAAAATCTGGGTTAAAGAAGCTTAGCGGATAGCCGATACATTCACTACGCATCAAGCCATAGGTCGAATAACTTTCTTTAAGGGTAATGTTGAATCCGCTTTAGACATACGATATGCTTTAGACAAGCGATAGTTTTTATTTCCTATGATCGTCATTCGTCCCATTATCATTTCCAGTGACGGTGCCAAGCACCTGTGCCACGTCTGGAATATGGTTATTAAGTTTTCACTGGCTTCTTAAGCCATGCCAACCAGTGGTTTTTTTGATCTCATCCACAAAAATCACGCGATTGATTGATACTATTATTTCTGATGCATCTATGGTCGGGTCGTTAGCGAGACTGCTAGTGCTGCGCTATCTAAAATTAAAATCTGTCTATGGAACAAAACTATTAATCACACATAAATTGGACTACTGCGCCAAGGCATCTTCGTGCTGGGCGAAGGCATGGTCGAAAGTCATAAAGGGGGCTTATTGCCGGAAAATGCCACAGCATCTCGGGTTATTTATATACTCAAACTCTTATCGGCGCCGGACTTTTAGCACTGGCATTTACTAATCCAATTCAAATTCAGACTTATGGATACCATGCACAAAAGAACTAAATCACCTGTTGCAGATACAGAAGCAAATGCATTTAAAAAACTGACCACGTCTGATACAAAGTTTTTGTCTCCTGAGGATTTGCCGATTCTTTTGCGTGACAGCAAGAAACGCTTGATCGCTGGCATCAAATTAGAGGTACAGGAACTTGTTAATAACGAATTTCGACTGAAAGGGTGGTGTTTAGGTTTACCTGGTCTTGCATTGCTTCGAGATGGCAAGGAAGTCAACGCAGAAATTCGTCGAATGCCGCGCAATGATGTTCTGCAAGCCAATTCTGTCACTTCAGATTTTGATCCGGGTTTTGAGCTTGTCGTTAAAAACCCTGAACAGGGAACATACGGGTTACGTTGGATACCCGATGCAAACAGCAAAATGAAACCTGTTGATTTTCAGTTGACGATTCAAATTCCAGCAAATAACGGGGACAGCCAAAGTGCAGTCTTAGCGGAGGCACAGATTAGCAACGTAATACCGATACAAACTGAATTCGAACAGAAAATAAAACACTATATTGAATGTGCGGTAATGATCGATACCGGCATCATATTAGTGGGCTGGGTAGATGACCGCTCAATGCCTGTTCGAAGTGTTTACGTGCAAACGAAGCAAAGTGATCCAAAAGAGTTTTCACTCAAACCCGATCTACAAGAAGTGCATTGTATTCGTACCATTCGTCCTGATGTTTGCAGGGCATTGGGCATGAGTAAAAGTAACCGCTCGCAAGTTGGGATCGTAGCCTGGATACCCTTTGATGCTACTGGTGCAGACGAAATTATTATTGCATTTGATAAACAGTTAAGATCAAAGCAATCCGTCATGCTGACCACATTGACGGGTGATACCAGCGTGCTGGAGAGAACCTTTATTCATACTGGCTTTGCGTTACGCCTCATTGCCGAAAAGCTGAAAGACAAAGAATTATTGTCCTGGCTGAATGATAAGGAAGATGAGTCATTCAATAAGCAAACAGGAAAAATTGCCGCGATCGATCATGCGCTCGTATTATTTGACAAGGTACTCTTGCTTCACGGCTGGATTGCTGCTGAGAGTGAAGATATTTCTCAAGTCGAGTTGATAGGAGGAAGTTCCAGAATTGACATCAAAGACCGGTTGAGGAAGGTGCACCGATCGGATCTTTTTTCAGCATTTCCATGGCTCAAATCCCGTGCACTAGGCTTTGTGGCCTTGATCGATGAACCCGACTTTCTTGGTCTTGCACAAATTAAACTTCGAATCCGAACACGCACAACCCGGAATAACCTTCATGCTGCCCCGGACGTGGCTGATTGGTCGATTCTTTTGAGTGTAATGAATGCCAATCCTTCCGTGATCGAACCTCTTGCACAACTGCTCGCGGCAAACACTACCATGTGCAACTTACCCGACTTTGATGAGCGATTCGGGTGGTTAATGCGTGCTAATTTCTTTGCTCGTCAAAAAACTTTGCCGAGCCAGGTGGACAATCCCACGACTACCATTGTTGCTATTGATCGCGTATTTGCCTTGGGTGAGGGTGGTATGTTGCTTTTCGGCTGGCACTATGAGCCAGAACAGTTACCACAAAGCATTACCGTGCATGGTCCGGATGGTCAATTTTGTGATGTTACACATAGCTTTTTTCCTTTATCGCGAGTGGATGTGTTGCAAAATTTGAAAAAAAGATTTCCTGAAGTCACGGACATGTGCGGCTTTGTTTGCCATGTGCCCATGTCGACTAGGGCGGGAGAATCTCGCGCAATTTGTTTTCGCTTCGGTGAACGTGGTGATGTCTGGCTGAAGCTCGCAACTATTACCGAAGAATCCAATGCACTGCAATTGGTCAAGAATTTTCTAAGTACAATCCCAGAGAAAACGCTTATTTATGCAGGCCCTGCGTTACGTCTAATTGCCGAAAAGCTGAAAGACAAAGAGTTATTGTTCTGGTTGGATGATAAGGAAGATGAGTCATTCGATAAGCAAACAGAAAAAATTGCCGCGATCGATCATGCGCTCGTATTATTTGATAAGGTACTGTTGCTTCACGGCTGGATTGCTACTGAAAGTGAAAATATTTCTCAAGTCGAATTGATAGCAGGAAGCTCCAGAATTGACATCAAAGACCGATTGAGGAAGGTGCACCGATCGGATCTTTTTTCAGCATTTCCATGGCTCAAATCCCGTGCACTAGGCTTTGTGGTCTTGATCGATGAGCCCACCTTCCTCGATCTCGCACAGATCAAACTTCGAATCCAGACATATACAACCCGAAATATCCTTTCTACTACTCCAGAGGTAGCTGATTGGTCGGTACTTTTGAGCGTAATGAATGCCAATCCTGCATTGGTTGTACCGCTTACACAACTGCTTTCGGCAAATACTGCTATGCGCAGCTTACTTGAGTTTGATGGGCGATTCAGGTGGTTAATACGTGCTAATTTTTTAGCTTGTCAGAAAACTTTGCCCACTCATGTGGATAATCCCGCAACCACCGTTGTTGCTATTGACCGTGTATTTGCTTTGGGTGAGGGCGGCATGCTGCTTTTTGGCTGGCGCTACGAACCAGAGCTGCCACCACAAAGCATTACCGTGCATGATCCAGATGGTCAACTCTGTGATGTTACAACTAACTTTTTTCCATTGGCACGATTGGATGTATCGCAAAACTTGAAAAAACGATTCCCTGAAGTCACGGACATGTGTGGCTTTGTTTGCCACGTCCCTATGCCGACCAAGACGGGAGAGCTCCGCACAATTTGTTTCCACTTTGGCGAGCGTGGTGATGTCTGGCTGAAGCTCTTAACTGCTACCGTTGAAGAATCAAATGCGCTGCAACTGATCAAGAACATTCTAGGTACTATTCCAGCTCCTGATAAAATTCGCGGCTCACTTTATGACCTTTTTAATCAATCTCTTGGTCGACCTATCGAGTTCATCAGTGCATCCTATCGGAAAAAGGTGAACAACATTTTGGAGCGCCAATTCGGCAAACCGCCGGTATCGCCAGCCATGTCAGTCATCGTACCGCTGTATGGACGTTATGACTTCCTGCGCCATCAGCTTGCTCATTTTGTCGATGATCCTGATTTTGACAATGTCGATCTGATTTACGTCATTGACGATCCAGGTATTCTGGCGCCTGCACTCGATATGGCGGCAGCCTATCACCAACTATTTTGTAAACCCTTTCGCCTTGTTTGGTATGGACAGAACCTTGGATTTGCTGGCGCAAACAATATTGGTGCTCGCGTGTCACGCGCAGATACTCTGTTATTGCTTAATTCCGATGTTCTTCCTAAAGCGAGCGGTTGGCTTTCGGTTCTGCACAAAGCCTTGAACGAGCTACCTCAGGCCGGTGCGGTTGGGCCGCTGCTACAGTTTGCCGACAATTCCGTTCAGCACGCCGGCATGCACCCCAAAAACGATCCGTTCTTCCCAGGATTTCTCCTAAACGTGCATCCAGGCAAGGGCATCACCTGGACTAAAGGCGATGATCCAACTCAACATCCGATGCTGACAGCCGCTTGCCTCATGCTGCGTAAGGCTGATTATGACGCTGTTGGCGGACTGGATGAAGGGTACATCATTGGTGATTTTGAAGACAGCGACCTCTGCCTGAAGCTGCGCAAACGCGGACTGACTCTCTGGTTAGTTCCTGCTGCCAAGCTCTGGCACCTTGAGCGCCAATCACAAAACCTGGAAAGTATTGCCGGCTATCGCCAGCTCCTTACGCTATTCAACGGCTGGCGCTACCATCAAAAAATTCTCAAAGGCGAGATCGCCAATCCGGAAGGGAGTAAAATCTAATCATGCGTATCGTCATTTTTAGTCATGGCCACCCCACCTTTAGCAAGGGCGGTGGTGAAATTGCCGCCTACAATTTGTTCAAGGGTATCAATCAAACCGAACAACATCACGCTTGGTTCGTCGCCCGTGCTGATGCAAAATTAATGCACCTAGGTACACCGGTTGCAGCTATGAACGAACGTGAATATCTTATCGCTGGTAACGCCGACATATCCCACCTAACCGCTACCATTGCTCTCGGGGAGGATAGCGACTTTGTTGAGATGATACGCAGTATCCAGCCTGATGTTGTGCATTTTCATCACTATGTCTGGCTTGGTCTGGAAATGATCCGGGCCGCTAAGCGCACCTGTCCAAACGCTAAAATTGTGTTGACTCTGCACGAATACATCGCCATTTGCATGAATTCTGGGCAGATGATCAAGACTGACGGTCGTCTGTGTTATCAATCTAGCCCGCGCGAATGCTCCCAATGTTTTCCTGACCGTACACCCGAGGATTTTTTTCTACGCGAGCGCTATATAAAGACTTACTTCAACCTAGTCGATCAGTTTATCTCACCCAGCGAATTCCTACGTCAGCGTTATATTGCCTGGGGAATTCCAGCAGAAAAGATCACAGTAATTGAGAATGGCCTCCCACCTGGAGAAAAACTACCGCTACGGCCGATACAACCCGACGAACCACATGGTCGGTTTGCTTACTTTGGTCAGATCAATTCGTTCAAGGGTGTGGATCTGATCCTTGAAGCGTTTGCCCAACTACCCAAAAAAGCGCGCAAGCAGGTGTCACTCGATATTTATGGTTCTGGGCTGGAGTGGCAACAGGAAGGCTACCGGAACAAGATCAACCACTTACTTACTGAAAACAAGGATATCGTCCGTTGCCACGGCCCCTATGAGCCAGAAGAGCTAGGCAAGCTGATGTCACTCACCGATTGGGTGGTGATGGGGTCAATCTGGTGGGAAAACTCGCCGGTAGTGATTCAGGAAGCGTTCAAATTCGGGAGGCCGGTGATTTGTCCAGATATTGGGGGAATGGCGGAGAAAGTAAAAGATGGTGTAGGAGGGTTACTTTATCGCGCTCGGGACAGCATCTCGTTAAGATCCCTCATTGAAAGAATATTAATTCAAGATCCTGATTTTTTAAATGATTTATCATCTAGTTTGCCAGAGTTCTCATCTATATCTAAATGTGTAACAAATCATTTCGATGTTTATACGAGATTATGACTAAAGTGCTTGTCAAGACCGATGTCAACCAATCCATCGTAGACATACCAATCATCCGAATGAATGATAGTATCAGGTGCTACATGCTCGCGGATAATGGCCTGCAGAGTTGCTTTAGAGCAATCTGGAACAATTTTCGTATATACCTTTCTATGGCGCTTAAGTACATCAAAAACAATAATTTTGCTATAGGCACTGCGACCCCGTTTCCCGCGGATGCGTTGTGCGCCAAAGTAAGATTCATCGACCTCTACAGAACCTTGCAGAGGCGATTCCAACTTACAGCACTGGACAATTCGCTCCCGCACTTTAAGATAAATGTTATTGACCGATGGAATCGAAATATCAGTCAATTGAGCTGTACTGGTAGCAGTAAAATCCAGAGAAAAACATCGAATGATTTGCCTGAATTTTGTTTTTCTAATAGGTGGCGCCAGCTTTTTGCCTCTTTGAGGGGCTAATAAAAATAAGCTTCCGGCTTTGCCGGAAGTAATTTAACTAAATTCTTTTTAATTCCATGGGATAAGCATCAATGACAACTAATCGTATCGGCATTCTTTTTAATAATAATGGCACTTTTGGATCACCTTGGCGTTCTGGATCAGATAAATTAATGAATAATTCGGGGCACAACATAGGTAACTTTGCGTTTTGGCGAGCAGCAGACATACTTATTGATCAACCTAAGGTAAAAATTGAATATGGTGCAAAGCCAGCCTTTTTTAAAGGAAAAATTGATCGATTGGTAATTCCGGCTTCTAGTTTTCTTAGGGAGGGCAGCAATTTTGGCTGGCTTGCAGACTTCATTGAAGAGTTAGATTTACCCTGCGCGATACTTGGAATTGGTGCACCGTCAGATGATACCAAGTACATTCCAAAGCTTTCCGATGGAACGAAGCGTTTTCTGAATTCAGTATCGAAGCGAACACCTTTTTTGGGTGTTCGTGGTGAATTCACAAAACTAGTTTGCAAGAATTACGGTGTTAACAATACCGAAGTAATGGGATGTCCTTCGATCCTGCTGAATCCTAGTAGGGATCTTGGAAAACAGATTGAAGCTAGATGGCACAAAAATCCAACACGTATCGCTGTGCATGCTGCATATATCAAAGAGAAAGCACGCAATATCGAGAGACGGCTTTTTGAATTGTTACTTCTGCAGCCAGGAAGTGCGTATATTATTCAGCGGCCAGTTGAGATGATTAAGGCGGTATTTGGCGAAGTGCTTGAAGACGCTGAACAGGAGTATTTAGCTAAATCTGCTGCATTTCTTGATCCAGATGCTACACTTGAACAGTACATAGAGAAACTTCGCCGTTTTTCTTATATCCCACACTCGATTGATTCTTGGATTGCCTATCTGATGCATTTTTCACACGCACTAGGAACGCGAATACACGGAACAATCCTTTCTTTAAATAGCGGTATTCCTGCGATCTGCGTTCATCATGATGCGAGAACCAAGGAATTATGCGATTCTCTCCATGTACCAACGATGGGCACAGAAGAAATGAACACCAGCCGTAACTCACTTCGTCAAATATTCGAATACGTTCGAATCAGAGGGGATGAGTTTGATGAAAACAGAATCAGGCTTGCCAGAAGAAACCGGGAATTACTAAGCGAGTTGGGAATTCAGACTTCGATCCACTTAAATCAATTGGCAGAATGATTTAAATGAAACAAATTGAGGAGAATGAATTTTTATCTACCCAGTAGATTCCATGGACCATACGATTATGCTGCTATGGCGCAAACTAAGGAGTGTTGGATAAAACTTATTAGGGTGATGCTGGTACTTAGCATGTATTTTGGCAGATTACTCAGGGAAATACGGATGCCAATTATACATAGAGCTACGTCTTCACGAGCAAACCATGGTTCTGACAAGGAGGATTCTGCGGCGGTGTTCAGCGGATATCCAATACGAGCAGCTCAAAAAGTATGGGACGTTATGCAGGCAGACATTTTCGCTGATACTAACTCACCGAAATAGAGAATAGTATGCTTACACCCTAGTAGGCTTTCTCAAAGTTTTAATAACTAATTCAGCAATTTAATTTTAGGGATGTCATGCTCATACTCGTCATCAGATCCACTGCCCCCTGCCTGCTTTCGCTTCCGCGATCATGCCCCGGAGCATCTACAGGAGAGATTAAAAATTTAATCGCGGAATTTGGATTGACTAAATATGCGGCCTATCGTATATTTTAGGGCGTTTATTTTTTCCTATACTCGGCACAGTGGGTGGATGCGTGATTCACAATGTAGCGTGCCGACCGAGGTAGTACCGCGGAAGCGCTAAACCATGGAGCCTAGACCACTGAAGTTCATTTTCCATTTCGGAGCAGGAAAGACGGGGACAACGTCGATCCAGCAAACGCTCAAGCTGCAGCAGGACAAGCTGCGTGAGCACGGCTTCTGGTATCTCGGGTTGATGCTCGAGTATGTGGCCCAGAAGAAGTACGACTGGCAGGAGCCTACCACCGTCAACGACGCCTTCCACGCACTGCCAGCGGAGGTTGCCGAGCAGCAGCTATTGGACGTGCTTAAACCTGCCCTCGAACAGGCGCGCGCATCAGGAATACATACGCTGATCTGGAGCAACGAATCGTTCTTCAATCGGAACGCGCCGGCACTTAACGCGCTGAAGAAGCTGCGCGATCCCGACCTCGACGTGATTCTGCTGGCCTACGTCCGCCGGCACGATGCTTGGGCTCGATCCGCATATATCCAATGGGGGATCAAGCACAAGACGTATCCCGGCCCGATTCAGCCGTTCAGGGAGTGGGCTAAGCGCAACACGCCGCGATTTGGTGATTGCCTGAAGGCGGTAGCTGACAGCAGTGCGGGGCGTCTTATTCTGAGAAATCTGGATGCCGTTGGCGACACATTAGGCGACTTTATTTCGCTTTGTGGAATGCAGCAGATTGGTCTTTCTCCACGACGGGCGAATGAGAGTCCTGACGGAGTAGAAATCTACTTGCGATTCTTGCTCAATAATCAAGTCAAGGAAAAAGTACTCCCTGCTTTTTATGATCGCCTCGTCGGCAGGTTCGCAAACGCGGCAGTAGGACCTGGCGAGCATCTGGCTTCGCTTCTTCCAGTGGACGACGATCTTGAACAGCTGCAGGCTCGATGTGCTGATGATCGCGCAAAGCTCGATGAGTTGCTTGCGCAGAATAATCAGCCGGGCATCGACATCGGTTCCATGAAGAATGGAAAAGGGTCCCAACTCGATACTGATGTGCTTCTGGGCCGCCTCGCGCAACTTGCAGTCGTGCAGGCAACAAAAATTGAGCACTTGGCGCGTGAAGTTGAAAGGTTATCGGGCCAGCTCGAAGCGATGAAGGGAAGTGTCACGGCTCCCGAGTCAGGCAAGAGTTCTTAAGCAGTGGTCCTCTGTCGTCTTATTGGGTGAAGTTTTCATGCAATGCTGTATTGTTCATGTTGGCATGCACAAGACGGGTGGCTCGTCGATTCAGCGGACGCTGTTCCGGGAATTGCGCGATTCACGTTTTCGTTACTTGGATCTTGGGCATGAGAACCATAATGGGCCTCTGGCAACAGCATTTCTCGCGGCCCCGGAAAAGTACCACCTCAATCGTAAGCTGGGGCTCGACGCCGCGGCCGTCCAGGGCGAGCGACAGCGTCTGCGGCAGCAACTCGATCGTGAACTGCAGTCAGATGCCGAGATTGGAATCATTTCAGGGGAGGATATCAGTGGCCTGTTAAGCCCTGGTGAGGTTTCCGATCTTCATTCAACCATTTCCAAGCATGTTTGTGATGTTGTGGCGGTTGGGTATGTTCGCCCGCCGTTCGGTTTCATGGAGAGTTTGTTCCAGCAGGTTGTGAAATCCAGCGAAGCACGCGATTTCGATGTTGGAAGGTATTATCCGCAATATCTGAAGAGATTTAGGAAATTTGACCAAATATTCGGGCGGAAGAACGTCTTACTTTGGCCGTTTTCTTCGCGAGATTTCCCTGGCGGGTGTGTTGTGCGCGATTTCTCAAAGCGTGTCGGCGCGACTATTCCGGAAAGCGATATCCATCGCGTCAATGAGGCAATTCCCCGAGAGGCACTTTCTTTGCTGTTTATTTATCGAAAATTTGGGCCTGGATACGGGATCGGCCCCAATGTCGTACGTGAAAATAATAACCTGATTATGGCCTTAATGCGTATCGGCGGCCCCAAGCTTCGCTTGTCTTCCAGTCTAATCAAGCCAGTTATCGAACAAAATGCCGCCGACTTAGCTTGGATGGAAGAGAGGCTTGGAGTTTCGCTAGACGAAGGTGACCGCGCAGATGATGACGATGCTATTCGGAATGAAGGTGATCTTCTGCAGGTCAAGCCCGACACTTTGAGGTGGCTATCAGAGCAATTGGAGGGCAGTGATGTCCGCTCGTTGCCGAGTCCAAGGGATTTTTATGCAATAGCGCAACTAGTCCATCAATTGCGCGACAAAGTAAACAAAGTGCATGGAACATCCATTAAACGTAATTAATGCTTGGAATCAGACTTTTTAAGTCGGCGGTTATCAAAAAAAAATTAACGCACGAAAATAGGGAGCATGTCCCCTATTATGAACTGGAGGCTAAAGATAAGGCTGGCAGCAACCGTTATTAAGAGGAAGAAGTTTTGACTTGCAAGAAATCCTTATTGCCTGAGTTGAGAAAATGATTATTTATGTTTAATCTATTATGCATGGTTTGGCGTAGGGAATCACTCGTTTAATCATGGGCAAAATACACTCTTTGTGGTTATTTGGGAAGGGTGGCATACCTATATTTCTCAGGTATTTCTATGCAGAGTTTTAGTAGCTTTTTCAGCAACTTGGATGAATAAAAGCATTAACGTTGTTTGGCATCACGCTACCGTGATTCGCTATCGACGTGAGCAACAAAATAGTCACTACTCTGCTGTGCTAAGGTACACTAGTCTTTCCGGTGCTGGCAAATCGACTTTGGTTCATGCTGTAAAAGTGGGGCTTTATTTTCTGGGTTGTCTCATTTTTGTGCTGAATAGTGACAATATTCGTCACGGTCTGTAATCAGACATTGGTTTTTCAGTTGAAGATCGTACTGAAAATATCCGGCGCACCGCTGGAACGGCTAAACTCCTGACCGGGGCAGGCGTGATTGCATTAACAGCTTTTATTTCACTCATGAGCTGAAGATATGTTCAATCATAGCTAAAGCTAATAAAAAATACATAGAAGATATTTTGACAAAATCATGCATGCAGACATTTACCCTATTATCCTCTCTGGTGGCAGTGGTACCCGACTGTGGCCACTTTCCCGTGCCGCTTACCCCAAACAACTCCTGTCGCTCGTCGGTAAGGAAACCATGCTGCAAGCTACGCTTGCCCGTGCAACCAACTTGCCACGAACACAAGCTCCTATCCTAGTATGCAATTCAGAGCATCGCTTTCTGATCCGGGAGCAATGTGAAGCGATAGGTATCACTCCAGCAGCTATCTATCTTGAGTCGGTTGGTCGTAACACTGCTCCAGCTATTGCACTCGCTGCATTTCATCTTGCTCAGATGGATGAAAATGCCGTGATGCTCGTTCTGCCTGCTGATCATGTCATAGATGATCAAACTGCCTTTGCAGAAGCCGTGAAAACAGCAGCACTTGCTGCCCAGGAAGATTATCTTGTCACATTTGGCGTAGTGCCTCACGCGCCAGAAACAGGTTATGGCTACATCAAGGCTGGGGATGCCATCTTGCTTGCTACACCCACTTCGCTCATACCTAGTCGGGTTAAATCGTTTTTCGAAAAACCTGACCGGGAAACTGCAGAGGCTTACCTGAGGGAAGGTGGCTATAGCTGGAATAGCGGCATGTTCATTTTTACTGCTAAGCGTTACCTGCAAGAACTGCGGCAGCATAGGCCAGACATTTTCGTTGCCGTACAAAAAGCCTGGCAGGAAAAAACAACAGATATTGGTTTTATCCGACCCTGTGAGCGCGCATTTTCCGCCTGTCCATCGGATTCCATTGACTATGCAGTCATGCAGAATACCGATTGTGCCGCTGTCGTGCCTGCACAATTCGGTTGGAGCGATGTCGGTTCCTGGGATTCTCTGTGGGAGATTGCCTCTAAGGATGCGAATGGCAATGTCACCAGTGGTGATGTTTACATTGCTGATACCAGAAATAGCTACATCCGTACTGAAAATAGATTGGTCTCCGTGATTGGCCTTGAAGACGTTATCGTCATTGAAACGGCCGATGCTGTGTTAGTCATGCACAAGAGCAAAGCTCAGCAAATCAAGGAGGCTATCCAGCATTGTAAAGTCAACCAGCGCAAGGAGCACCTCGAGCACGCGCGCGTTCATCGCCCTTGGGGTTGGTATGAAGGTATCGATCAAGGGGAACGCTTTCAAGTCAAGCGTATCATGGTTAAGCCGGGAGAAAAACTCTCATTGCAAATGCATCACCATCGTGCAGAACACTGGATTGTGGTCAGTGGTACTGCCAAGGTTACGGTAGATGGTAAAGAAATCCTGCTCACCGAAAATCAATCCACCTACATCTCTCTTGGCCATATTCATCGCCTGGAAAACCCGGGAAAAATACCTTTGCATTTAATTGAAGTTCAATCTGGTTCATATCTTGGAGAAGACGATATCGTAAGATTTGAAGACAATTACGGCCGCACAACATAAGCTTTAAGAAAAGATAGAGCCGATATACAAAAATGGTTATCAGCTTAGATTCACGTTGCGCAAATTCTGTCTATCTTTGATTTACATTTTTACCATTGCCCTGGATATTTAACAGAGAAGGGAATGGTTATATTCGACTGATTAGTTTATAAGTTTGCAATATGTAGGAAGAATTCCTACAAATGCGTTAGAGTAATACTGATAATTTATATGGTTGTTATTCCATTTACTTCTAAAGCTGCGAGTATAAAAATGATTAAATTCAAATCTATAATCTCCTTGGTTGTATAAAGTTTTCTATATTTATAGCAAAAATCTGATGTATAAGGATTGTACAGTCGAAGGGTAACCGAAACTGTATTGCTGGATATAGAGTTGTTTTTCTACAATTATTGATGGTGTTTTTTTGCCTGGCTGGTTTACTACACTGGCCGAGTAAAAAGGTACGAGCAATATTCACAAGGGACAAGAATGAAGAAAATTACAAAAGCTGTTTTTCCTGTTGCTGGACTAGGAACACGTTTTTTGCCAGCTACCAAAGCTAGTCCTAAAGAGATGTTACCCATCGTCGATAAACCGCTGATTCAATATGCTGTGGAAGAAGCGGTTGCAGCTGGCATAACCGATATGATTTTTGTTACCGGCCGCTCCAAGCGATCTATTGAGGATCACTTTGATAAGGCTTACGAACTCGAAAATGAGTTAGATCGGCGCGGCAAAACTGAGATGTTGGCCTATGTCAAGAATCTACTGCCTAAGGATATCAATTGCGTTTATATTCGCCAGTCAGAGCCCCTGGGTCTTGGTCACGCGGTATTGTGCGCCCAACCTGTGATAGGTGATGAGCCGTTTGCTGTTTTGTTGGCGGATGATCTGATTGATGCTGAACCACCGGTGATCAAGCAAATGATCCAGGCTTACGATTATAACCGTTGCTCAATAATTAGCGTCCAACAAGTTCCAAAAGAAGAAACCAGCAGTTATGGAATCGTGGAAAGCAAGTATAGAGACGAGTCGTTAGAATGGATCAGTCGCATAGTGGAAAAACCTAAACCGGAGGACGCGCCTTCCACATTAGCGGTGGTTGGACGTTATGTGTTTACACCAAAAATTTTTCACCATTTAGCTCATATAGGAAAAGGTGCAGGGGGAGAAATTCAACTGACCGATGGAATCGCCGCCTTATTGAAAGAGGAACAGGTTCTAGCTTACCGTTATCGGGGTACTCGTTATGATTGTGGTTCCAAACTGGGCTATCTGGAAGCAATCATAGCTTTTGGTTTGAAACATGGTGAATTGAATTCCGAATTCAAGCAAGTACTTCAGCGATACACGGAAATCAAACCGTAGAAAATTTTTAAATTAGTTAAGTCACTCATAAAAGCGCGTACTGATAGCAAAATACTTTGGTAGTTATTGTGCTTTAACTTTTTAATGGAATAGACGTTTACTACCTTAATCGGTATCGAAATGTTAAAAGCATTAAAGTAGTGGCGCAATAAAGTCACTAAATAAAAGGCTCATTTCCTAATTGAAGAGATTCGTAGTTTATTTGCTATAACTTTCGACGGATAATAAAATAAATTTACATAATGATATTGTATTTCATTTTGTATGATCGTCATTCATTCCAGGGACAGTAAGATGCGACTGCACCAAGACAAGAACACCGTTGTCCTGTTTGGGTCAATTTTTAAAGTCACGCCTACTATCGGTCACTTCAGTTTCATCCACCAAAATCACACCGTTGGTTGGGCGCTGATGGTTAAGCAGCTTAAAACACGGACTGCAATCGAATTCATTGTGGACGATCAGTTTACCGCATCCAGCGTTGTGAGCTGTCTGCACAAAGTGCTGTCTGAAAAAAGCATTATCGATGATCACAATGGATTTGCCATTTCCTTGCCATCGGCAGGCAAAAGGGAACATATTCTTCCTGGCATCTACAAGAAAAGTCTTATATTGGGCTACTGTACCAGGATCTCGTCACATTGGGTGAACGCATGGACAACAGTAATAAAAAGTACTTGCTGCCGGAAAATGCCCCGGTATCTCAGATCATCTATACATTCAAATCCTTATCGGTGCCGTCCCGGCAGTGCTGATTTTCACTAACCCAATAATCCAATTCGAGTTCAGATTTATGACCACCACTAGCAAAAAAACTGAACCTACTGCTGCCCATACAGGATCGAATATATCAAAAATAACAATTTCATCAGATACAAGGCGTTTGTCTCCTGAGGATCCGCCCATTTTTCTGCACAACAGAGAGGGGCGTCTCATTGCTGGTATCAAGCTGGAGAAACAAGAAGTTACAAACAATGCGATTCGATTGACAGGATGGTCTTTAGGTTCATCAGGTCTTGCGTTGCTGCGTGATGGCAAGGAAGTCGATGTGGAAATACTTCGTTTTTCACGCCACGACGTTTTGGAAGCTTATTCAGTAACATCTGATGTCGAGTCAGGATATGAGATAACGATTGAATATCCTGAAGAGGGAGCATATAGCTTGCGTTGGTATCTTACCAATAGCGGCAAGATCACGCATGATGATTTTGATCTTGGAATAATTATCACTGCTGTATCTGACTCCAGCATAAAAAGAAAACAAGAGACTGCTGTTCCTCCGCAGACATTAAATAAACTATCTGATTCTAATGTCATCCACGCCAATATAGAGGAAATAAATAACTTTTCTATTCGTGGTTGGTGCTTGATTGAGGAGCATTCTCCCAAGGCTATGGTACTTCGTATTGGCCAATCAGAATACCCCGTGCAACTGTATGTAATACGGGAAAGAAAAGACGTTTCCAAACAGTTCAGTATTAATGAGGATAAGGTAGGATTCGAAATGCACCTGCCTGGCTACATTTGGGACGGCATCCCGGAATCGAATGATCTCGAGATCGAAATTCTGGCAGAGGGTTATGCCTTAACGAAGATGCCGCTCATTGTAACCAGAAAGGTTGCTGTCCAGTGGATTGAGCAGATTTTTTATCAAAGCGAAAATCAAAATCAACAATTCTTTGGCCTGGTGGCTCTGGAGCATATACGTTTTGGCTGTCTGATGCCGATGCTATCAGCTGAAGTTCAGGCTGCTGTTAAATTATTTACCGCTAAGATGAACCTTGGCGACTACCCCCCAGGAGTGGAAGGCACCGATAAAGATGTTCCTGCTGAGTCGTTTGTGACTTTGATGCACTGGAAGGCACTTAGACAACTTAACGAGTTACTGACTGATGCTACGACCCCTCAAACTGTATTCCAGGCTGTAATTGATGTGATGGACCGCTCAGGTCTTATTCTAATTCGCACTAGAAACTGCATTAATAATCCAATTCCAGCCAGTTATACTTTTGATTAAAGCTGGGGTATTTTCGAGATCACATAATGCATTAACCAAATGATTCTCGAGCGCGTCGATGCTGTCAAATGCACGATTATAAAAATATTTTTCTCGCAGTTCGTCCCAAAGGTGTT